>VGOF01000018.1 GCA_016875975.1 Chloroflexota bacterium
TCCCGCTTGAAGCTCGCATTCTCACTGTGGCGGATGCTTTTGAAGCAATGATATCTCCACGCCCATATCGTGCTTCGATGTCTTACAAGGAAGCGGTGGAGGAGCTAAAACGTTGCAGTGGGAAGCAGTTCGACCCAAGGCTGATTGAAGCGTTTTTGCCTATAGCTTTGACTACAGCGACGGAGGAGCTAGAGACGGCTGAGGAGATTCCTCCTAGGAAGTCAGTTCGGAGACCTTGACCACGGCGCAGATATTCCTGGAGAAACATTTTACAGGGTAGCGATAAGCTCTCTCCGGGAACATGCGAAGGACTTCGAAGTCTGCCTTGCGCAATTCACTTCGAAGCTCGTGGTAGGTATACAGGTAGTGGTAGCGGTGCAGGATTTTGCCCTTTGATTTCCAGGGTACCTGGACATCTTTGCCTTTTAGCCAGAAGCCAGGTTGCCATCGGTTCCATACTGTAATAAAAGCCTCGCCGCCTGGTTTGAGTACCCTTTTCAACTCTTGGAAAGCCTGCCGTCTCTGGTCATGTCCTTCGATGTGGTGGTATGCAGCTATGGCTATGGCCCAGTCGAAGGCGGCGTCAGCAAAGGGCAGGTGCACGGCGTCAGCTATTGCCAGGTTGGCTTGAAGGTCAAATTTGGCAGCATACTTCTGTGCCATTTCGAGCATTTTTATGGAGAAGTCGATGCCGTAGAGGTTGAAGCCGCGCTTGAAGGGGAGGAAGTCGGGGCCGTGGGCACAGCCAATGTTCAGCAGTTTCCCCTTCTGCCATCTGAGCGCCAGTTCACTGAGTTCGCGGGTGAAGCGAGACCAGTGCCTGACTTGGTACCAGCTTTCGGCGATTTGGTTGAAGACTTCTTGGTTTGATTGATTTATCAATTGTTTTGTCCTGGCATGGCAATCTGTTAGACTTGGTATGTGCAATCACACGACAGATACCTACTAGGAAAGCACAGCGTGAGGAAAATTTCAAGGACTATATCTGGCGTGACGCCGGTGGCGGTGATGGGCAAGCCGATTGGCTGTCCCGGCGAATGCGTCTATTGTCCCAATTTCTCTGATTCACCCAAGAGTTATACGCCTGAGTCGCCGGCCGTGCTCAGGGCGAAAGCCTGCAACTATGAGGCCGGGCGACAGGTAGCAGAGAGGTTGCGAATCCTTTCTGGCATGGGCCACCCGGCTGACAAGGTAGAGCTTATCGTCATGGGCGGCACCTTCCTGGCTTATCCCAGCGAGTACCAGTATCAGTTCATAAAGGACTGCTATGATGCACTGAACGGTTTTCAGTCATCGAGTTTGGAAGAGGCTAAGACTGCGAATGAGACCGCGGAGCACAGGTGTGTAGGGTTATGCATCGAGACCAGGCCTGATTGGTGTGGGGAAGAGCAGGTGAGGGCGATGCTGGAGTTTGGCACTACACGAGTGGAGCTGGGGGTGCAGACTCTGGATGATGATATTTTCCGGCTGGTCAAGCGTGGACATGCCGTGGCCGACGTGATAAGGGCTACCAGGTTGCTCAAAGAATATGGGCTGAAAGTCTATTACCACTGGATGCCGGGGCTGCCTGGCTCGGATGTGGGACATGACCTGGAGCTGTCTAGCCAGCTTTTTAATGCTGCGGATTTCCGTCCTGATGGAGTCAAGATTTATCCCACGTTGGTTGTGAAGGGAACGGAACTGGAGAAGTGGTATTGGGAGGGACGATACCAGCCTTATCTTGATGACGAAATGGTGGACCTGGTAATGGACATCAAGACCTTGATTCCGAAGTATGTCAGGATACCGCGTGTCATGCGTGATATGCCTCCGCAGTTTATTGTTGCAGGATGCAAAGACCTGGCGCTGAGGAGTGCAGTGAAGAAGCGGATGGAGGAGATGGGAGTCCAATGTCGTTGCACGCGCTGCCGCGAGTATGGGCACCGGCTGAGGGATGGGTGGAAGGTAGGCGAGCCACAGTTGAAGAGGGTTGACTACGAGGCATCGGGTGGGAAAGAGATATTCCTGTCGTTTGAAGATGAAAAAGAAACGTTGTTTGGCTTATTGAGATTGCGGATTGGCGGGCTGGCAGCCGGGGATGATGTGGCTATGGTTAGGGAGCTGCATGTTTTCGGCTCCGAGGTACCGCTGGGGGAGAGGCACAATGCTGCGGTACAGCATAGGGGTCTGGGTAGGGAACTGCTGGAGGAGGCCGAAAGGGTGACGCGTGACGAGTTCAAGATGAGCCGGATAGCTGTTATCAGTGGTGTGGGTGCCCGCGAGTATTTCCGCAGTGAGTTTGGCTACAGGCTTGAAGGCGCCTATATGGTCAAGGACCTTATGTATGAAGGTGGCAGGAGACGAAGTGGTTCTTAGATATCTCTACTAGCTTTGGCTCTTCCTGGCTGCAGGGCTGGAATGCCTTTTGACATCGGGGGTGGAAGTGGCAACCTTGAGGGGGATTGAGAGGAGAAGGCACGTCGCCGCTGAGCAGCGTTACTTTCCTGGCTTTGGATTTGAAGCTGGGCACCGCAGCCAGCAAAGCGTGTGTGTAGGGGTGCAGGGGCCTGGAGAAAAGCTCCTGTTTATCGGCCAGCTCAACGATTTTGCCCAAGTACATAATGGCTACACGGTGTGCCATGTGCCTTATCACTGCAAGGTCATGGGCGATAAACAGGTAAGTCAGCCCGAATTCCTCCTGGATATCCATCATCAGGTTGAGTATTTGAGCCTGGACAGACACGTCCAGGGCGCTTACCGGTTCGTCAGCTATAATCAGTTTGGGGTTTATTGCCAGGGCACGGGCAATGCCGATGCGTTGTTTCTGTCCGCCGCTGAACTCGTGGGGGTAGTGGCTGGCTTGCCTGGGGTCAAGGCCAACCTGTGTCATCAACTCGGCTACCCTCTCGTTACGGTCAACATCATCGCCGATGCCGTGCACAACGAGGGGCTCGGCTATGGAATCGCCCGCAGTCATTCTGGGGTCGAGCGAGGCGTCCGGGTCTTGTAGTATTATCTGGATTTCCTTTCGGAGTGCACGCAGCCTTTCCTTATCCAGAGTGGTTATGTCATTGTCTTTGTAGAGGATTTTGCCACTGGTCGGTTCTTCCAGTCTCAGTATCGTCCTGCCGAGGGTTGACTTGCCGCAGCCTGATTCGCCGACAAGCCCCAGGATTTCATGTTCTGCCATGTGAAATGAGACGCCGTCCACTGCTTTGATTTCGCCGACCTGCTGAGAGAGCAGACCGGTTGTGACCGGGTAGTATTTCTTGAGGTCTATTATTTGTAGTAACTGGTGGTTATCCATGGGAAAATCTATCTGTTATCCATACTAGCTTAATCGCCATGCTGCGTGTCCGCTTGTCACCCTGAGCGGTAGCGAATGGTCTCCGCGAGAGATTCTTCGGTCGCCCCGATAGAATCGGGGCTTCCTCAGAATGACAGAAGACGTGCGTAAAATTGGTGCAAATCTGCATCGTTTCATGTGTATAAGTGACAGCTTACGGTGTGGCCCTGGGAAATGGTGATGGGCAAGGGCATATCCCGGTTGCAGATTTCCATTGCCTTTGGACACCTTGGGTGGAAAGGGCAACCAGGAGGAAGCTCGATAGGGTTTGGCGTGTTGCCAGGGATGGACTCCAGCCTTTTTTCGGTCTTGGATATGTCGGGCAAGCAAGCTATTAACCCTTTGGTGTAAGGATGCCTGGGGTTGTTGATGATTTGGGAAACTGGAGCTGTTTCTACGTCTCTGCCGCCGTACATAACCACGGCTCTGTCGCCGATTTCATTTACGATGGCAAGGTCATGGGTGATGAATATAAAGGACATTTGTTTCCTTGCTCTCAGATTCCGGAATATCTCCAGAATCTGCGCCTGTATGGTCACATCCACTGCTGTGGTAGGCTCGTCGGCGATAAGAATTTGTGGGTCACAGGACAAGCTCATGGCAATCATAGCCCGTTGTTTCATGCCACCGGACAACTGGTGGGGATAGGCGTCTATAACTCGTTCTGCTGATGGTATGCCCATTTCTTCTAACAGTGCCAATGCTCTGTCTCTGGCTTGTCTTCGGCTTATCTTCTCATGGAGCTTGATTTGCTCTGTGATCTGGTTGCCGATGCTCAGCACGGGGTTGAGGGCTGATTGCGCTTCCTGGAATATCATGGCGATGTCTTTTCCCCTGATTTGCCTGAGTTGTCTGGTGGGGCATTTCACCAGGTCGATGTCGCCGTAGGAAACTTTCCCATCGACTATCCTGGCCGGCGGACTGTCTAGCAGTCTGAGTAGGGATAGTGCCGTCACTGACTTGCCACAACCCGATTCGCCAACCAGGCAGAGACATTCTCCGCAGCTAAGTTCGAAGTTTACGCCGTTGACGGCTTTGACCACGCCGCGGTTGGTGTAGAAGTGGGTCTTCAGGTTTTTTGCGCTCAGTATCGTTTTGCTCATGTGTCTTAAATGTTGCTCTTGGGGTCGAAGGCATCTCTGAGGCCATCGCCCAGGAAATTGAAGGCGAGCACGGTAAGGAAGAGCATGATGCCCGGTTCAACAGCTATCCACCAGGCTGTATCCAGCGTGTGCTGGCCAGCAGATAGTATTATTCCCCAGCTAGTCCATGTTGGGTCACCCAGGCCGATAAAACTCAGGGCGGCCTCTGCCATTATCACGCCAGGAATTGACAGTGTTGTTATCACGATTATCAGGCTCATGACGTTGGGTATTAGATGTCGGAAGATAACGCGACGGTCGCGGGCACCAATGGCCCTGGCGGCAGTGACAAACTCCCTTGTTCTTAGCGATAGCGATTCGCTCCTGATGAGCCGTGCGGTGCCGGTCCAACCGGTCAAGCCTATGGCCAGCACAATGAAAATCAGGCTATGGCCAAAGATGAAAACGATGAGTACCAGCAACAGGAAAAAGGGGAAGGTCATCATAATATCGGTGAACCTCATAAGGGCGTTGTCCACCCAACCGCCTGCGTAGGCTGAGAGGACACCTATGATGGTGCCCAGGATTATGGCCATGCCCGTGGCTATCAGGCCTACCAGCAGGGATATCCTGGCTCCGGATATTATCATAGCCAGCAAGTCGCGGCCCTTATTGTCTGTGCCCAGTGGGTGTTTCCAGGTTCCCGGTATTATGGTAGTGGTGAACTCGCTGGTCTCGATGTCATAGGTCGATTTCTCGACGGAGAAACCTATTGGCGGCAGATTCTTCTCCTCGAAATTGACTTCTGTGGGGTCCATGGTGAAGAAAGGCCCGAACAGGGCCAGGAATATCAGGAATATGATGAAGGCGAGTCCGGCTATTGCCAGCTTGTTGCGGCGAGTTCTTTGCCAGTAGTAGCTGGCCAACCGCCCGCCAGCGTGTATGGAGGTGGTAGCGCCTGTTGTCTTGTATTTCATGTCTCAGTCGTACCTTATTCTGGGGTCAAGGTAGGTATAGGTGATATCAGTCACCAGGTTTATCAGCAAGACTAATAAGGTGCCGATAAGGGTCACAGCTACTACAACCGGGTAGTCGTTGGCAAAGATAGCGTTAAATGATACTTGTCCCAGGCCTGGGATACCGAAGACAATTTCGGTGAGATAGGCTCCACCGAAGACGATGCTACCCAGGTCGAACATGATGATAGTTATCAAGGGTAGCATGGCATTTCTGAATACGTGTTTACCGATGACGGTGCGTTCAGGAAGTCCTTTGGCGCGGGCGGTAGTGACAAATCCCTTTCTCAGATTGTCCAGCATGGCTGACCTGGTGTATCGGACGTAGCCAGCTACCATTCCTGTCCCCAGTGTCATCACCGGTAAGACCAGAGCCTTAAGATTTTCCAGGGAAAACAGCGGCAAGGTGGTGTCATAGTAGGTCTTGAATATACCCATTTTTACCGAGAATAACAGGATGAGCATGACGCCTAGCCAGAAGTTGGGCAGAGATATGCCGACAAAGGACAGGAAGGTGAGGGTGTAATCGGTCCTGGTGTACTGCTTGACTGCAGAATAGATGCCGATAAGTATACCGAGGATTGCGGCAAAAATGCTGCTGAGTAATATGAGTTGGAAGGAGTAAACCCAGTGTGTCTTTATCAGTTCCATCACAGGCATGGAGGTGCTAAAGGACCATCCCCAGTTGCCGCGGAACAGATTGCCCAAGTAGCTGAAGTACTGTTCCCACAGTGGTTTGTCCAGCCCGTACCTGGCTTCGATGGCGGACACAACTGCAGCAACATCCTGGCCGCTGGCAGTGAGGTTGGCCAGGTATTTATCAGCGGGAGAGCTGGGGCCAGCTCTGACCAGTATGAAGGTGATCGTCAGGATGCCCCAGGCGATGATTACTGAATAGATAAGCCTCTTTATGAGGTAATCTCTGAGCCAGGTTTTTCCCATGATGGTGAAAGGTTGAGCCTATCGCAATGACGGCCGCAGGGAAAAGAATACCAGACTACTAACTTTATTTCTATAAAGAGAGCACCACGAGGTTGTCCGAAAACTCCCAAAACAACGCGATTTGTGTAGGGGGTGGGTTTCGCCTGTCCCAATCACGCCCCACCGAGATTCTTCGCTTCGCCCAGAATGAAGAGGTGTCTGTCTCACGGGTGCACCCTTCGCTTTGCTCAGGGCAGGCTCTGAAGGTGCACCCCTACATTTTGTTTTTGGACAGCCTTTTGCGATGACAGTCGGCTAGCAGCTATTCAAAATACCAGAGGTAATAGTTGTAGCCTGTGCTGATTCCTGGTTCGACGCCCTTGACTTTCTTTTGGAAACCGAGATTACTTCTGTTGAAGGTGAGAAAATCAACGGGCTGTTCTTCTGATATGAGGTGGGAAAGTTCGGCGTAAACCTGCCGTCGGAAGTTCTCATCTAGTGACTCTCTTGATTTGGCCTTGGCGAACAAGGCATCTACCTCTGTGTTATAGAAGCCGATGAAGTTGAGCCCACCATGAGTAGTGAAAAAGACCTCGCTCCCCGAGGGAGCCTTCACATCAGTGCCAAATCCCAGGAGAATAAAGTCCCAGGGTTCTTCACTGATGGCATCAGGCCCATTGTTGTCACCCGGTTCCTGGTCGCTCCCGGGCACCTTATTGTACATATATTGCCTGATGAGCATGGACCAGGGTAGATATTTGTTCTCTACATGTATTCCGAGTCCCTTAAGCTCTTTTTGTATGTAGGCGGCTACTTGACCTGTCAGTTCACTCCCGGTTGATGTTGCCAGCACCAGTTTGAGCTGGTTTCCCTTCTTGTCTGTAACCTGGATAGTGCCGTCCTCTTTTTTCACTCCATAACCTTCCTGGTAAAGGATTTCGGCTGCTTTTTTCTTGTCGTATAGCTCACCCACCCCGTATTTGATGACGGTCTCATCGTTATACCAGGGGGATACCTTGGGGATGAAGCTGTAAGCCGGTTCAGCGAAGCCGAGGTATACTGCTTGACATAAGGATTCTTTCCCTATAGACATTGACAGGGCTTGCCTTACTTTTTTATTTTTTAGTCCTTCCCAACCATTGTTTCTCTGGTTATATGCTAGCAGCACATAACCGCTGCTGGGCACTGTGTAAACCTGGACGTTTTGCATATTGCGGAAACGGTTGGCCTGTTCTGGCTCGATGCCGGTATAGGTGATGTCGCCGGCTTCTAACGCTGCCTGTCTTGTGGCAGAGGTGCCGAATATTTTAGTTATGTATTGCTCAAAATATGGCGCCCCAACGGGTTTGCCCAGATAGTAGTCGGGGTTCCGCTCTACTACGAATCTGTCATTCCTGATCCATTCTTTGAATCGGTAAGGCCCTAGATTGCCGGTGTAGGTGAGCTTGTTGAACTCTGGCGCCTCGGTAAATGCCTTGATATCGCCCTCATATTTGCTGGCAATTGACTTGGGCAGAGGCATCAGGTCGTAAATGTTGTAGACAAATTCGGCGTCAACCGTTTGGCGGGTTATAGTGAAAGTGGTATCATTGACCACTTCTGGCTTGACGCAGGCCTTTTCCCCATTTACTTCTTCTACCCAGTTGCTCTTGTAAGGATAGTTGAGCCAGTCGGAGCACATCAGGTTCTTCAATGTGTAGACGTAGTCTTCTGCGGTCACTGGCGAGCCGTCAGTCCATTTGAGGTCATCCCTGATGGTGATGGTGTAGACCAGACCGTCGGGCGACACCTCTATATCTTTGGCCAAGCAGAGAAGCACGGTGTTGAGGTCATTGTCATAGGTGGCCAGTGAGTCTAAGGTGTGGCCGACATAGCTGAAGGAGCTGCTATCGGCGGCCAGAATCCAATTAAGAGTCTCGGCGTCTCCTGAACTGCCCTGGATGAATATGTCTTTTACCTGTCTCTTGCCGCTGGCACAGCCTGTAACCAGGGTGGCCAGAGTCACAGCAAGCACGAGAAGTACCGCGATTTTTCTCATCTATTTAACCTCTCTTTTTATGTTTTGTGGCTTGTTCTGTTTGTTTTGCCGTATTTTTGCCTGTTGTTTTATAGCCTTGCCTGATTTGAATTGGTTCAAGTTCAGGAAACCTTTGTTCCGTCTCTTCATTTCCGTTTAGACTTCAGACGAATGTCTCCATCAACTGACGGATGGCATCGTCCACAGTGCCTGAAGTCTCTTTAGCGATGCGGTTCATGATTTGGTCAACCTTCTGATATCTATGGGCTTCGTAGAGGTCATCGAGCTTCTCGTAGAACCCAGCTCGCCTACCCAGCCTGAAGTTTAGCCTTTCTTTTTCCGACAGAGCCAGGTATCTGTTTATAGAGGCCAGGCAGTCCTGCTTGGCTTGGGGGAACTTTCCCTCCAGCTCAGGTAACATGTTTAGTATGTGGTCGCTCTTGAGTTCGCTGGTTACCTCGAGTTTTTCAATGATGTTCCCAATCTCTTCGACTACCTCATCCTCGCCTTGCAGTTCAAAATCACCGCTCTCGATTTTTGACCACAAATCCATACCTTGACGCACATAGAGCGTTCGTATCCTGATGTAGTCTGGGTCTATCTCATTGAGCACCTTGGCCGTCTCTGTAGCATGTTGTGCTGTCATCTTTCTGCCGCCAAGTCCAGGCATGATATATTCGCTCAACGAGATGCCGGCTGCTTTTACGTTCCTACCTCCTTTAATATGTTCCTCGGCAGTGACGCCTTTGTCCATGTAGGTGAGCACCAGGTCAGAGCCGCTTTCCAGGCCTATATGCAGACGGGAGAGGCCTGCTTCTTTCAGTTGCATTAGCTCCTCGACCGATTTCTTAGCGGCGGTCTTGGAACGTGCATAGGAGGTTATCCTGGTCAATTCCGGGAATGTCTTTTTTAGGTGAGCAATCACCTGCACCAAATCAGGGGTTCTCATGATGAGAGAGTTGGCATCCTGAAGGAAGGCACAGTCTGCGCCTGCCCAGAGCCATAAGGCTACGTTGCGAATGCTGAAGTCATGCTGGCCCTGGCTGTAAATTGCGGCAGCTATTTCTCTTGTCCGGCTGCCATTCCCTGTCTTCCAGGCAAGTTGCTTTATGTCGTCGGCGATGGCTTTGGCAGTATCTATATCTTTGATTACATCCTCGGTTGGCCTTAGTTCGAACCGTTGGCCTCGGTAAACGGGGCAGAATTGACAACGGTTCCAGGGGCAATTCCGCGTTGCCCTTATTAGCAGTGAGTATGCCTCGCTGGGTGGCCTTATTGGGCCTTGTTCAAAGGTGCGCTCAGTTAGTTTGGGCAAAATCATATTTTCTAATTATAACTTCGAACCTGCATAGTGGCAATGTTGCACGGTTGGCAAAGTGACGAGGCTGGAATGCGGTCGCAGGCTTGATGGTATAATTTGAGTGCTGTTATGGGCAAAGTCAAGGTGGTATCGTTTGACGTAGAGGGAACGCTGGTAACACCGGATTTCAGCTATGCTATCTGGTTCGAGGCTATCCCCCGGTGCTATGCTGAGAGAAACGGCCTGGATTTGGAACGGGCGAAAGCGTTGGTGCGGAAGGAATATGAGAGTGTGGGTGACCAGAGGCTGGAGTGGTACGATGTTCATTATTGGTTCAACAAGTTGTGTCTGGGCGTTCCGCATCCCGTAATGGCAGAATGCAGCAGCCGCGTGCAGTACTATCCAGAGGTGCCGGACTTGCTTGCTTCATTGAATGGGAAATACAAACTGACTGTGGCCTCTGGTTCACCCAGGGATTTTCTGTTCTATTTACTGAAAGATATTGAACGCTGCTTCGTCAAAGTTTTTTCATCGGTCTCTGACTATAAGCAACTGAAGACACCTGATTTTTATCGGGAAATGTGCAGGGTATTGAGGGTCCGCCCAGAACAAGTCATCCATGTGGGTGATAACTGGCAATTTGATGTCTCGGCACCTAGCGAGGTTGGTATTCGTGCTTTTTATCTGGATAGAGAAGGTAAGGGCGAGAAACCGAACTCGTTGTCAAGCTTAGCGGAGTTGAAGGCTTATTTAGAAGTCTGATTTTAATGGTTGCGGATAGACCAATGAGATTACCCCGCTTCGGCGGAAGGACTCGCAGTGACTTCTTGAAAGGTCAATGACCTTAAGCCTGGTGTACAGGGAGTGAGAGCAGTTGAAAGTAGTCTACCACGAGCTTTATAAGCAAGTTTATGCTTCTGACCCTGCGGCAGACCCCGGGCGGATTGAATCCGTCCTGGAGGTACTAGATGCGAAATATCAATTTGTCCGGCCGAAACCAGCCACAGAGAGTGACCTCAGAAGAGTACATACCCAGTTCCATATTGAATCTGTCAAGAGGGATGGCAGGCTTTATGAGATTGCTTGTCTGGCGGCGGGAGGAGCCATCAAGGCAGCCGAGCTAGCTATGGAGGGCGAGCCTGGTTTCGGTCTGCTTCGACCACCTGGCCATCATGCCAGCCCTGACCATTGTTGGGGCTTCTGTTTTTTCAACAATGTCGCTATAGCGTTAGCCAAGCTGCAGGAAGACGGGCTGGTCAAAAGGGCACTAATACTTGATTTTGACCTTCACTTTGGTGATGGCACGGACAGCTATTTCAGGGGCAGCAGCACGAAGTATTTCCAACCAGGGTTCAGCGAGCGCGGAGCGTTTGTTAGCGAAATAGAAAGGGTTTTTGAAGTGGAAGAGGGGTACGATGTTCTGGCTGTTTCGGCAGGGTTTGACAGACATATTGCCGATTGGGGAGGTCAACTCTCCACCGATGATTATAGGGTTATTGGCAGGTTGGTGAAAGAAGCGGCTGAGAAAAACTGTCAGGGCAGAAGATTTGCTGTCCTGGAAGGCGGCTATAACCATGATGTTCTGGGGACGAATGTAGAAGCTTTTCTGAAGGGGATGGGCTAACGCTCGGCGGATGGTCGATAGCCTGCTAATCGTTCGTGGCTGGTGGTTGGCAGTCTTTTAGAGTTTCTTAACCTTGACCTGGGGCAGCAGTTTTTCTACGTCCCGTCGGCGGCAGAGTTCTGTGCCTGGGGTAAGCGTGGCTGCTGTCCCAGCGGCTACTGCTAGTCGAGAGGCTTCTGAGATGTCGTCGCCCCTGGTCAAGCTTAACACCAGCGCAGCTACCGTGGAATCTCCAGCGCCTACAGTGCTGCGAACCTGTACCTTCGGTGTTGTTACCTTCAGTATTTTGTTGCCATCAGAGATAATGAGTCCTTCCTTGCCTCTTGAAATGGCAACGATTTCAATGCCTTTGGCCAAGAGTCTCTTCACCGCTTTTACGATTGCTGTTTCGTCTTGGAGCTTAGTGCCCAGCAGCACTCCTGCCTCATAGACGTTAGGCTTGATTAGCGTAGGTTTTGCCTTTATTCCTTCCTTCAGCCATTCTTCATCGGAATCGAGCACGGTTTTGATGCCTTGCTTCTTGGCCGCCTCTATTAACTTCGTGTAGATATCGTCAGGCACGCCGGGGGGCACACTGCCTGCTAGCACCAGGTAGTCGGGCTTGGGTTCCAGGTATGTTATCTTGCCTGTAAGGCTACCTAACTCACTCTTGGAAATGGTCGGACCGGGGGCATCTATCCTGGTCTGGCTGTTATTGCTCAGGTTGGTGATGATAAGATTGCTCCTGATGTCTCCCTTGATTGTAGTGAAGTCGAAGGGTACTCCCTGCTGCTGAAGCAGTTGTTTCAGGATATCTCCATCGATGCCCCCCACGAAACCGTAGGCTATGGTTTTACCTCGAAGCTCATGAACCACTCTGGAGACGTTGATGCCCTTACCGCCAGGGTCACGGCGCATGCTAGTCCAGCGGTTAGCTTCTTCCAGCACTAACCTTTCAACGGTAACTGTCTTGTCCAGGCTGGGGTTTAAGGTGACTGTAGCAATCATCTAAATCATCTCCACTTTTAGCAGATTTGTGCTGCCTGAGACTCCTACGGGGACTCCGCCGGTAACTACTATCAGGTCGCCTTTACCAGCCAGACCTGTTTCCTTGGCCACTTTGGCTCCTTGTGCGAAGAGGTCAGATATCTTGGAAGCATCCGGGACTTTGAAAGCACGCACTCCCCAAGATAGAGACAGTTGTCGCTGTGTGGTTTGGCTAGAAGTGATTGCCAGGATTGGTACCCTGGGTCGGTATTTAGCCACACGCCTGGCGGTGCTTCCTGATGAGGTGAAGGCGATGATAGCAGCGGCCCCAAGTTGCTGGGCAGTGTGGCAGGCGGCGTAGCTGATGGCGTCGTCTGTCTGCGGCTGGAGGTCCTTGCCCTTGTTTGCCAGGATTTCTTCGTAGGGCAGAGCGGTCTCCGCCTCCAGGGCTATCTGTGACATCATGGTTACCGCTTCTTTGGTGTAGTTTCCAATTGCTGTTTCCTCTGAAAGCATCAAGGCATCGGAGCCATCAAAAATAGCGTTGGCGACATCGGTAGCCTCGGCTCGGGTGGGGGTAGGTGAATTCACCATCGATTCCAGCATTTGCGTGGCTACGATAACGGGTTTGCCCAGGCTATTGCATTTTTGAATGATATTCTTTTGTGCCAATGGCACTTTCTGTATTGGTATTTCCACTCCAAGGTCTCCGCGAGCAACCATGATTCCGTCAGTCGCTTCCAATATTTCATCCAGGTTATCCAATGCTTCGCGCCTTTCGATTTTGGCGATGATGGCAGGAGATGCAGCCTTTTGCCTGAAGAAACGTTTTACTTTGAGGATATCCTGAGCTTGCTTGATAAAGGAGAGGGCCACAAAATCAACCTTGTGTTTTAATCCGAAAGGGAGGTGTTCCCAATCTTCCTTGGTGACCGAAGGCGTGCTCAAATTGATGCCGGGGACGTTGACTCCTTTGTCCTCGCCCAGCATACCGCCATCAACCACCTGGCATTTGATATCGGTCTTGGTGGTACTGACCACGCGGAGTTCGATTGTCCCGTCGGCGAGGAATATGGAGTCGCCTGGTTTTACATTCTTGGGAAGGTCGCGCAGGCCAATAGATATCTGGTGTTCATCGCCTATTATCTGTTTGGTGGTGAGGACGGTATAGGCATTATTTTTTAGTTCGATAACCCCATTCTTAAGCTTTCCTGTCCTGTTCTTTGGCCCGGGCAGGTCTTGCATGATGGCCAGCGGCGAACCAAGCTGCTTGGCCACTTTGCGCAGAGCTTTAATCTGGGTGGCATGTTCTTTGTGTGTGCCATGTGAGAAGTTGAGGCGTGCCACGTCCATACCAGCCTGGATTAAATCCTTGATGGCTGCTGTGGAGCTGGTAGCCGGCCCGATTGTGCAGACTATCTTGGTTCTTCTAGAGATGCTGCTTGATGCAATGTTTGACGACATGTGATTATCTTAGTAGGTTGCATACCAATTCTGGGGTATGGATGCCAACTCGTGAGCTTGCAAGCCCATTTTGCGGTACCAGGGCGTGGCATGTTTTGCGGCTATAT
>VGOF01000019.1 GCA_016875975.1 Chloroflexota bacterium
GTGCCAAGTTTTTCGGGGCTTGGTCCTTGATTTGTTGGCGCTAGAGTTCGTGGCACAGAGCAGGCTGAGGCGAGCACCAGGGTTAGCAGGAGTGCCACAAAGGCAAAGATTGTGCGCTGCTTTTTCATGTGGTTTTTACCAGTAGCTTCAACAATTATAGCACTGTAATGTTGCCGCAGTTTCATCGTTGTGTAAAGCGGGTGTAAAGTCAAGAGTTTGGGCTGATACGGGTGGCAAGCAGAGATTGCCGCGTCCCGATTGCATCGGGACTCGCAATGACAGGGAAGAAGATCGCGATGCGGAGAATCTAGCCCCAGATGGCTTCGAGGATGCGGGTGCGCATGGTGCGGTACACGGGGATATAGGCGGCGATGAGTGCTACGATAAGCAGTGTTACTGACATGCGTGCGGTGACGGTGAACTTGGTGGTGAGGTAGGCAGCGCCGAAGGGGAAGGTAAAAGGATGGCGCATTTCTAATGGTATGATAACGTATTTGAACACTATTATGGCCAGGGCAAGCCCTGTCAACGCGTAGAACAGGGCACGGATGAGGTACGAAAGGGTGATGGATTGCGGCTTGATGCCGATGGCACGCTGAATGCCAATTTGCCGTTTGCGGTTGACTACGTCTACGTAAGTCACGATGAAGACGGTGATGCCGGCGACCAGGAAGTTGACCATACTCAGTATTTGATTGATGAGGAAGAAACTGTCGGTCATGCTTTTCATCAGGCCGGCGGTCTCCTCCCAGGTCTTGAATTCGAGGTTGCCTCTCAGGTTGTCAATTCTGTCAATAACTGGTTGTGGGTTAGTGTCCGGCTCGAGCTTTATGCGAATGCTGCTAGCACGGTTACGCGATGCAGGTATTATGGATTGGAATTCCAGGTCGGTGATGAAGGCCTGCAGGTCGGTTTGGATGAAGCGGACCTGGAATATGCCTTTGACGGTGTATTGTTTTTCCGGGCCGTTAGCGTAGGATACCACTACCTTGTCGCCAGCGTGGACATGCTGCAGTGAACTGCTATATAGCTCCAGCCCCTTGATATCAGCGCCTGCGACCTGGACACCTAGCAATATCTCGTTGCGATCGCGGGGGGAGAGGTAAGTGCCTTCTATGATGTTCTGGGATATTTCGAAGACCTCCTCGTCACGTTTGGGGTCAATACCGACGATAGTACAGGTGGTTTGCTTGCCTTCGAAGGTGATCTTGGCGTTGATAGTATTACGGGCAGTCACGGCGGCAACTCCGTCCATGGACTCGATAGCTTTCATCAGGCTGTCTACGTTGGTGATAAATTGGTCTTCGCCTTCAGGTTCGACGATGATATCTGCCGAGTAGGTCTTAATTAGTATGCGGTTGGAGCTGTCTATGGCTCCGTTGATGAGTCCGGGCACGAAAAGGAGGTTCATGGCTACCAACATTAGCATGAAGATGGTCATCAGAGTGATGCCGAGGTTTCCCCTGGTTATAGCCTTGAACGCCAGGAAGGCGGCTACTTTGAGCGACTTAAACATTGGGATTGCTCACCCTATCCACAATTTTGCCGTCGCTCATGATGAGCACATTGCGGGCGTATTTTTTGTCGTCAGGGTCGTGAGAGACAAAAAGAACAGTGACTTTGACATCGCGGTTCAGGCTGACGAGCGTCTCCATAACACGCTTACTGGATATAGTGTCCAGGTTGGCGCAGGGTTCATCGGCGAAGATGACCCGTGGACTGTTGATTAGAGCACGGGCAATGGCTACTCTCTGTTGCTCACCACCTGATAGCTCGCGTGGATAATGGTGTATTCGTTGCCCCAGGCCTACCAGGTCGAGCAGTTCTTTGCCCTTCCTCTTGTAGTCTGTATCTTTCCCTCCCAACATCATACCGGGGAGGTAGACATTCTCATGCGCTGTAAGCTCAGCAAGCAGGGCATATTCTTGAAAAACGTAGCCGAGGTGTTGGAGACGCAAGGTAGCCCTAGCAGTCTCGGCGAGCTTGGTGACTTCCTGGCCATCGAGGTAAATTTCCCCCGAAGTGGGCTGGTCCAGGAGACCTAATTGACGGAGGAGTGTGGACTTGCCTGAGCCACTCTTGCCCATGATGCAGGCCATATCGCCCGTGTCTATGGTGAAGGACACGTCGTCGAGAGCTTTGACAGGCACGTCGCCCATGATGTAGACCTTGCTCAGATTGCGAATGTCAAACATGTTGAGGTTAGGCTGTTTTAAGGATTTGTTCTTTATGTTCTTCCAGGGCTTTTTGATATTGGGAATCTAGTTGGCTGCTTACCCGTTGCCATTCTTCCTGGAACTGTTGTTGCAGTCCTGCTTCTAATGCGGCGGCGTTCTTCATCTGTTGCTGTAGGGCGGGGGTAGCGCGTCTCACCTTATCTTCGAAGCTCTGCTTAAACTGCGTGAAGGTCTGCTGGCGAGCCTGTTCATAGTAGTTGAACAGGTTCTCGATGCGCTCAAAAACGGCATCGAGCTGGTTCTTGTTCTCCTTCAACAGCTTTAATCCGGACATGGCCTTCTTAGCCACCTGTTTGTCTCTATCGTGATGTGGCAAGTTGATATTCCGCAGGAAAGTTTCCTGTGCTCCTTCGACGATGTATTTCCTGGCTCCAGTGCCCTTGTGCTTTGTTAGTTCGGAGTTTAATTCGTTATTGGGATGTTCCAGCTCCAGGTACTTGGCGGCGAGCTTATTGCCGATTGGCAAATATTCTAGTCGCCTAAGCTCGTCCTCGGTGAGCTTTCCCAGCTTTTCAGTCTTCTCCAGAGCCTTTTCCCAGGCGCTTTTCATTTCGCTCACGGTCTTCCTCCTTGGGGCATTGCAGCAGTAGTACCAGGCATCGCTGTATAAAGGTCAGTCCATCTTTTGCGGTGGGCTTCCTTTAGTTTTTCGAAGTATGATTTGAAGGTATCAGAGGTCAGGGTATCTGTAGTCATGATAAGGGCATCTTCGCCGTTATCAGTGTAGTAGCGACGACGCAGCCCCACATGCTTAAAGGCGTATTTCTGGTAAAGCTCCTGGGCTGGCTTGTTAGAGGCACGCACTTCCAGTGTAATCACGTTGGCCTTCAGTTCAAGTGCTGTCTCTATGACCGCAATGAGTAGCCATTCGCCGATTCCCTGTCGGCGGTAAACCTCCCTGGTGGCGATGGTGGTGATATGTGCTTCGTCCACCATAATCCAGAAGCCGGCCATACCAATGATGTATTCGCTGTTGGGCCGTGGTTGTTCTGGGCCAAAGAAACGGTCGTGGTCGAAGAGGTGCTTGACGTAGGAAAGGGCTTGCTGAAGGCCACTGTTATTGTTGTTTTTCATGAGTGCAGGCTGGGGTTCTGCTTGCTTGACGGCGACGATGTAACGAGCCAGTCGGTTGCGCAGCTCGTGCTTGATGCCGCTGTAGGTCGGCCGTGGCCATTGGGTAGGGTAAGCCTCGTGGTCAAGCTGCAGGACCTGGGGTATGTCTTTGTCCTCCATGCGGCGGATGAGATAGGCCATCTGAGATTCCTTTGGTTTGTGGGCTGAATTTTAACATATTTCGGCGATGACATCTGCCAAGGGGAGATCGCCACGTCCCGATTGCATCGGGGCTCGCGATGACAGAAAATGGGGTTGCATCGGGGCTCGTGCTACCAGAAAATGGGATGCATCGGGGCTCGTGCTACATGATGGGTAAGGGAGAGATTGCCGCGCTTCGCTCGCAAAGACGGAAAGCAGTTGGGGGCTATCATTAGGCGTTTGGCTTGGTTATACTATAGGAGTGGAAATACAGAGTGAGAGGTGATGTGAATGAAAGGGAAGGTTATTGCTGAGTTATCAGTAGTTCCGGTGGGTACCGGTGATGCCGGCCTTAGCCGCTATGTTGCTGCTTGCCTCGATGTTCTGACACGGCGTAAAGACGTTTCTTATCAACTGACCCCGATGGGGACAGTGCTGGAAGGGTCGCTTGACATAATTCTTGATGTGGTGAGAAAGATGCATGAAGCGCCATTTGGCATGGGGGTTCAGCGGGTGGTGACAACCATTAAGATAGACGAAAGAAGAGATAAGCTAGCGAACATGGTGGGCAAGGTAGAATCGGTGCGCAAGCTGCGCCCTGCGGTGAAGATTTAGAAATGCTAGACCTCAACGTGCAACTGGCCCCCAGAAATCCACGGGGCTTGCGGTTGTCCAACCCGGTGATGACAGCATCGGGCACTTTTGGTTATGGCACTGAATACGAAGGTCTGGTGGATATTCAGAAACTGGGGGGGATTGTCTGCAAGGGGACGACACTCAAGCCCAGAGAGGGCAATCCTCAGCCACGCCTTTTTGAAACAGCTTCTGGACTACTTAACTCGGTAGGTTTGCAGAATATCGGTGTTGAAGCTGTGGTGAAAGAAAAGGCTCCACTCTGGGCTAAGTGGCAGGTGCCGGTCATTGTCAATATTGCTGGTGAAACCAAAGATGAGTATGCCCAAGTGGCTGCCAGGCTGGAAGGGGTGGCAGGAATCAGTGGCATCGAGGTGAATGTAAGTTGTCCTAACGTGGCTTGCGGCGGAATGGAGTTTGGCACAGACCCTAAGGCAGCAGCCGAGGTTACGGCGGCGGTGAAAGAGGCTACGCATTTGCCAGTTGTTGTGAAACTCAGTCCTAACGTGACTGATATTGGCGTGATAGCTAAGGCAGTGGCTGATGCTGGGGCTGATGCATTGTGTTTGATTAATACGGTTCGGGGGATGGCGGTGGATATAGATAATTGCCAACCTGCCCTGGGCAATATCATGGGTGGGTTGTCAGGGCCAGCTATCAAGCCAGTTGCGCTTTACGTGGTTTACAAGGTAGCAGGGGTGGTGGATATCCCTATTATTGGATGTGGCGGCATAATGTGTGGGGGGGATGCGGTGGAGTTTCTCATGGCTGGTGCTAGTGCAGTGCAGGTGGGCACAGCCAATCTAACGGACCCGCAGGCTGCGCTGAAGGTACTGCATGGCATCGAGCAGTTCCTGGAAGAGGGAAGCTGTAGCAGCCTTAAAGAGATTATCGGTGCAGCCAGAAGTTAGGCGCTGGGCCTAGTTGTTGCTGGTTTCCTTTCTGATGAACTCGGCGATGTTCTTCGTTGGTGTGCCTGGGCCAAAGACAGCCTTGACGCCGAGTTTTTTCAGTGCAGGTATATCTTCATCGGGTATGATGCCTCCGGCTACCACCAGCACCTCGGCCAGGCCCTTCTTTTTTAATCCGTCCACGATGGGTGGGAATAGCTCCATGTGGGCTCCGGAGAGGATGCTCAGCCCGACGACGTTCACATCTTCCTGGACTGCTGCTTCCACAATCATCTCTGGTGTCTGGCGGATTCCAGTATAAATGACCTCCATGCCGGCATCGCGCAAAGCCCTGGCGACAACCTTGGCTCCTCGGTCATGGCCGTCAAGGCCTGGTTTTGCCACAAGTACTCTAATTGTCTGTTCTTTTGCCATGGACTTACTCCTTGCCTAATTACGATACTGGTATCTGCTACACCTTTTGCGCTAGCTCGAAGAGCACGCCCTTGGTTGATTTGGGGTGTATGAAGCCCACCTTGCCGGCAAGGCCAGGTCGGCCTTGCTTGTCTATCAGGCTGGCGCCCTTTTCGCCCAGCTTGGATAGCTCTTTATCCACGTCCTCCACTTCCAGGCAGATATGGTGGATGCCTTCCCCCTTGTTTTCCAGGAACTTGGCCACGCCGCTCTGCGGGTCGATTGGTTCTAAAAGCTCGATTTCTCCGCCTTCCTTCATAGGCAGAAGGGCTGCCTTAACGCCCTGATGGGGTATGGTTTCAATTTTGGTTGGCTTGACGCCGAAGAGGTCGTCGTAGAGTTTTAGAGCCTCGTCCAAATTCTTGACTACTATGGCGATATGGTCAACTTTCTTAATCATGTGTTCCTCCTCATTAGAATACCAGAAATTCTTTTTGGGTGCCGAATACCTTGCGCAGCACATCGCAGATTTCACCAATGCTGGCATAAGCCTCGGCGCACTCTACAAATACGGGCATGGTATTATCCGTGCTTCTGGCCACATCCTCCAGGTTCTTGAGGGCTTTGGCGACCCGTGTATTGTCTCTTTTCTTTTTCACTTCGGCTAACCGTTCGATTTGCTTTTTCTCCAGCTCGGGGTCAACACGTAGCAGGTTTGGTATCTTGGGCGATGGCGAGATGAACTTGTTCACTCCGACCACCGTGCTCTTGCTTTCCTCGATATTCTTTTGGTACTGGTAAGAGCTCTCCTGGATTTCCTTTTGCTGGAAGCCCTGCTCGATGGCAGCTACAGCTCCGCCAAGCTTATCTATCTTCTCGATATATTCGGTCGCCTTTTTTTCCAGCGAGTCGGTGAGAGATTCGATGTAGTAGGAGCCGCCCAGTGCGTCAACTACATCGCCGATGCCATTTTCGTAAGCTAGCACCTGTTGGGTGCGCAGGGCGATAGTGACCGCTTCCTGTGTTGGTGTGGCGAAGGCTTCATCAAAGGAGTTGGTATGGAGGGATTGTGTCCCGCCCAGTGTAGCTGCCAGTGCCTGTATGGTTACCCTGATGATGTTGTTGTAGGGTTGCAAGGCAGTGAGTGTGCAGCCGGCAGTTTGAGTGTGGAAGCGTAACATCATAGAACGCGGGTCTTTAGCTTTGAAGCGCTGGCTCATAATCTTGGCCCATAGTCGGCGCGCTGCCCTGAACTTGGCTACTTCCTCGAACAGGTTGTTGTGGGCGTTGAAGAAGAAGGAAAGTCTGCCGGCGAACTTGTCGACGTCAAGTCCGGCGTCGATAGCTGCCTGGACGTAGGCAATGCCGTCAGCCAGGGTGAAAGCAATCTCCTGAGCAGCCGTGGAGCCGGCTTCACGGATGTGGTAGCCGCTGATGCTGATGGTGTTCCAGCGGGGTACGTGCTGGCTGCAGTAGGCGAAGATATCGGTGGTGAGGCGCATCGAGGGGCGTGGGGGGAAGATATGAGTACCACGTGCTATGTACTCCTTCAGGACGTCATTCTGTATGGTGCCATCCAGTTTATCGGCGCTGACACCTTGCTTCTTGGCCAGTGCGATGTACATGCTAAGCAGGATGGGAGCTGTGGAGTTGATGGTCATAGAGGTGCTGACTTTGTCTAGCGGGATGCCATCGAACAGGACCTCCATGTCTTCCAGTGTGTCTATGGCTACTCCTACCTTGCCTACTTCCCCCTTGGCCAGGGGATGGCTGGATTCATAGCCGATCTGGGTGGGTAGCTGGAAGGCGATGCTCAGGCCGGTCTGGCCCTGTTCCAGCAGGTAGCGGTAGCGTTTGTTTGATTCCTCTGCTGTGCCGAAGCCGGCATACTGGCGCATGGTCCATAGCCTGCCGCGGTACATGTTAGGCTGGATGCCGCGAGTGAAGGGGTACTCGCCGGGGTAGCCCAGGGAAGCGGCGTAGTCGAAGTCATTCAAGTCCTCGGGGCAATAGGTTGGCAGGAGTTCAATTCCCGAGCTGGTTTCGAATTTCTCCTGTCTTTCGGGGAAGCGCTTTACGGCAGGGTCGAGCACAGTTTCTTGCCATTCAGACTTACTTTTACTGGGCATGTGTGGTTTCTCCTTTACTGATCAGTGGGCAGTGCTATATCAAAAACCGAGACATTTTAGCATAATCACTGAAGGGCAATAAAGGGTTTTGTAAAATGTTACTCGTTGCCTGGCACTAGCTCTTGTCCCAGTGTGAAGGCGTCCTGGAGGGCAGTGGGGTGATGGGTGATGGCGCCTTTTTCATCGACACCGGGGAAGGTCAGTTCGCCGGCAAAATCAACCTCAAGTGTGCTGAACCAGGCTTTGACTGTGGACATGGACGGTTCGAAGAGATTCTTAAGGTTGGTGCCGCCTACCGAGACGAAAATGCCTCGGCGGTTTTTGCCTGGCGGGACGGATACCGGCAATTTGAGCACGTGTTTGATGACCCATAGTGCCTGGCAGCGGTCTATCATGGCCTTGGTCTGGGCGGTGACTCCCATGAAGAAGATGGGCGAAGCCAGGATGATGTGGTCAGCCTCTCGCAAGTCAGTGTGCAGCCATTGCATATCGTCTTGCTGCACGCATTTGCCAGTCTTGAGGCAGCCGTCACAGTGACGGCAGGGGGCTATGCTCAACTCTCGCAGGATGACTGTCTTGGTCTGAGTTTGTTTGTTTGAAGCGCCGGCCATCATCTGGCGGAGCAGCAGGTCGGTGTTGCCGTCTTTTCGCGGGCTGCCGGCTATTCCCAGGATTTTCAGTTTCGGAGATTGTGACATGTTCTCTCTATATGATAGCATGTTGCAGCCGCCAATGACTTCATGGTGACACTTCACAACGGGGTAGTGAATTGGTTACAATAGACGGCGTTTATGCGTTTGACATCTGTAAGGGGGCAAATTGATGAGCAAAGACAAGATATTCAGCCAGGCTAGAAAAGAAAAAAGGACGTTGCTGACAGAAATCGAATCCAAGGAGCTTCTGAAAGAAGCCGGGATTCCGGTGGTCGAAGCCAAGCTGGCCAAAACCAAAGCGGAAGCCATGGCGCTGAGCAAAAAAATCGGGTTTCCTGTGGCATTGAAGATAATATCGCCTGATGTCACGCATAAGAGTGACATCGGAGGTGTGAAGCTGGGGCTGAAGAATGCTGCCCAGGTGGGTAAAGCCTATAGCGAGATATTGGCGGCGGTGAAGAAGCACCAGCGCAAGGCGAAGATTCTTGGTGTCTCGGTACAGAAGATGGTTCGGCCTGGTGTGGAGGTCATTATCGGCATGACCAAAGACCCGCAATTCGGCCCGGTGCTGATGTTTGGCCTGGGGGGCATACTGGTTGAGGTGCTCAAAGATGTCTCCTTTAAGATAGTCCCGCTAGCCAAAAGGGATGCTAAGGAGATGATAAGGGAGATAAAGGGCTATCCCCTGCTGGAAGGCTATCGAGGGCAGGAGCCAGCGGACATTCCTTATCTGGAGGGACTGATCTTGAAAGTCTCCGAGTTTGTGGAGAAGACACCTGGGATAAAAGAAGATAAAAGAACTAGACCTTAATCCTGTATTTGCCTACAAAGATGGGGCGATGGCGGTGGATGCGCGGGTGATTTTAGAGTCTACTTCTTAGCTGCGAATATTGGTAAACTTTGTCCAGTGCCTTGAGAGCACGCTCCGGCGTGGGATAGGCTGCAATTTTGCCAGCCTCTTGTAGCCCCTTTATGGCATCGTCGCCATTTGGTCCATAGATGCAGCAGGCGAAAGGCTTGTCTGGGTGGCGGGCTGCGAGGTCGGTCAGGAATTGTGGTAGCCCTGTAGCCCATTTTTCATCAAAGGCGGCGCCTATGAAGATGACAGCGCCCAGTTGTGTGTCGGACAGCAGTGTGTTCAGGCCATTCACCAGCGGTGTGAATACGTTTGGCGATGACATCATTACTGGCCAAATATCCAGGGGGTTGCCGATTTTGAGCCAGGGTGGTGAGATAGCCTCGATACCTTTCTGAGTTTGCGGCGATAGTCTGCCCATTTTGAGATTGGTATGGCGGCAAGCATCCAGCGTCATGATGCCAAGCGCACCGCTCAGGCTGGCTACAGCTACGTTTGGGTTCTGCAATGGGGGCAAAACAGCGAATGCGCGGGTGATGTCTACTAGCTCCTGCAAGTCGTTGACACGGATTACCCCTGCCTGATTTAAGGCTGTGTTCCAGAGCTCATCTTTTCCGGTGAGTGAGCCGGTGTGGGACTCGGCTGCCCTGGCCGCCTGCTCGTTTCTGCCGGTTTTTAGGGCTATTAGTGGTTTCTTCCTGGCTACTTTTTGGGCTACGTTGGTAAAGCTGGTGGGGTCTTTCATGCCCTCGATGTGCAGAACTACGACCCTGGTTTGGGGGTCGTCCTCGAAGTATTGCAGGCCTTCGACGAAGCTGATGTCGCAGGCGTTACCCAGGTCAATGCCCTTGCCGGTCATGGCCAGTTCCGGGAAACCTATGTAAAACATGCCGCTCTGGCAGATGATGCCGATGGGCCATTTCTTAAGTTTTTGCCTAAAGAAAGATGAGCTAAAGTTGATGAAGGCATTGGCGGTGCCGAAAGTATTGGGGCCGACAACCCTGATACCGTTATTCTTGATGACATCCAGCATTTGCCGGTGAAGCTGTTTCCCTTCATCGTCTATGGCGTCAGCGAATCCCTGAGCAAAGACTACGGCTGACCTGATGCCTTTCTGGCTACATTCATGGAGAAGGTGGGGCACCAGGTTGCGGGGCGTGGCGATGATGGCGAGGTCGGCGGGTTCTGGAATCTCAGCGACGCTGGGGTAGGTTTTGATGCCCAGAATTTCCGAGGTGGAGGGATTTATGGGGAACATCTTGCCCTGGTAGCCATAGCTGAGCAGGTTCTCCATGACATTGAAAGAATCTTCACCGGTGCTGCGGGTGAGGCCAACGAGAGCTACGGATTGCGGCTCCAGGAATTGCTTCATTTGTTGCAGGATATCCATGACGATGTAACTGATGGCAACGCTCGTTAGCCTACAAGTCTAGTCGGAGTTATATGTGGGTGTCAAACTGTCGTTGTGCGGTGGCTGTTATTCGTTGACGCAAGAAGTCATTGGGTAGTACCATTGGTTGGTGATTCCTGCTCTTTGACATAATGTACTGGTACAAAGGAGATGTTCTTCATGGCTAGGATACGTGCTGCTATCGTTGGTCTATTTGTCTGTCTTCTCCTTTTGTTGTCTGCAGGGTGCTGGCTGCAGGTGGGTATAAGCACCGGCTTATCTTCTGGTGAGAAGGAGTACATCGCCATCTTCAATCGGGTAGATGAGTTATTGATTGGAGATCTTGGTGATACTGTCTTACTGGCGGAATTGGGGAGCAAATATGAGGGCAAGGAAATCATTGGACTGGGCACCACAGCAAGGGAGCATTGTGGAGAGCTTATCTTTTCGTCAGGGAACTGCTATTGGGCCGACCCTACAAATCAGGGGTGGATAGTGGAGCTTGACTGGTCAGAGGAGAAGCTGCCTTTTTGCGCTGTGGTTAGAGTAGATAGGGTGGCCGGTAGTACTTTCGATGGTGTATATGGGGACTTGCATGCGTATGTGGAAGGCAAGGCAAAAGAACTGGGCGTGCCGCTGGCAGCGGTCAGGGTAAAGGGGAGGTTTAGTGGCGTTAAATTGAGTATAGCCGATAGGTTGCCCGTCAATGTTGATGAGAAGGTGAAGGGGGTAGTTGTAACGGTTGACGATGAACGCGAGTGGGGGTTTGTTGGCTTCTATGCTTTGACAGAAAATGACCAAGAAATTATCTCGATAGATGGGCATCCGGTCCATCTACATGGCATGACAGGCGATGGTAGTCATGGTGGGCATCTGGTGCAGGCGAATGCTGTAGATGCAGAAGTGACCATATATCCGATAGGGCAGTATATCCTCAGGAACAGGGTGCCGCGGTAAGTAGTGTTGTTTCTGCTAGTGCAGACTGAGATTAGCGTCTCAAAATGCCATTGTAAGTCCTTCCGTTGAAGGACGAAGCAAGCCCCCGTATCAAATCCTAAATCCGAATGTCTAAACACTAAACAAATTCAAAGCACCAAAAACAAATGTCTGAAACGCTGTACGTCTTGGCAATTTGGAACTTGGAGCATTTGAATTTTGATATTGTTTAGGATTTGGTGCTTAGAATTTAAGATTTCCTGTTGGTCATCTCTATTGCGAAGATGGTCAGAACGAGGGAATCATGGCAGGCCAGATGCGTTGGTACGATGTAGTATGGGTAAGCGGTTGCTTGACAGGTTTTCGGGGGCTTTGTTAGTATTGCAGGGCTACGGGGATATAGCTCAATTGGGAGAGCGCCGCGTTCGCATCGCGGAGGTCGGGGGTTCGAATCCCCCTATCTCCACCAAAATACATCCAACAGCTTTTTGAGGACCACCTGCCTACAGCGTAATCAAACACAGGCCTGTGTGCGTTTTACCAAAAGCCCTTTCTGCTCTCTTGGTTGACTTTGGAGCTATAATGATATTATAATGGTGTAAAAGTGGAGCAAATATGGAGTAATTTTGATGCCTATCAATGTATCATTGAAGAATGTGCCTGATGATATAGTGGAAAAACTTCGTAAAAGGGCTAAGCGCCACACACAGGCCTGTGTGCGTTTTATCAAAAGCCCTTTCTGCTCTCTTGGTTGACTTTGGAGCTACAATGATATTATAATGGTGCAAAAGTGGAGCAAATATGGAGTAATTTTGATGCCTATCAATGTATCATTGAAGAATGTGCCTGATGATATAGTGGAAAAACTTCGTAAAAGGGCTAAGCGCCACCATCGGTCGTTGCAAGGCGAATTGATGGTCATCCTTGAGGAAGCTGTTGGCCCTGCCAGGCTCTCAGTAGACCAGGCAGAGGCACGCCTCAGAGAGCTACGCTTTGAAACCCGAGACGAATCCACATCCTGGCTCAGGGAATTACGCGATGTCCGCTAAAGTTGTGGATGCCTCTATTGTGGCGGCTTGGTGCTTTCGAGAGACTCGGGCTTCGGAGGCTATGGCAATCCTTCAGGATTCCGAGTTGCACGCACCTCTTCTTTTAGCTTATGAACTGACCAGCATTGCCAGGAGGAAAGCGATAGCCTATCCTGAGAAGTCGGAGGTCGTGGAGGAGGCTCTTCAGATGGTGTTCGCGGTGCCGATTTATTGGAGCGAAGTTGACCATCTGGCAGTGCTACGTCTCGCCCTGGATGCCGAGCTTACTACTTATGATGCCTGCTACCTCTACCTGGCGAGGAAGCTTGGCATGCCCCTGGTTACTTTTGACCAGCAACTCGCCCGAGCATCTCTGACGAGCTAATGGATGCAATTTGTCCTATTGCTGGCGCGGGGTTACCACTTGTGGAGGCTTACGGCGTCAGGCACTTTTACCGGCTCAGGGGTAATGCGAACTAACTTCCTGTTGACGACCTTGTAGATAAAGATGTGGTCATAGTTCTGCCTTGAAGTCTCGCTGTAGGAGCAGGGGAAAGGAGAGGTTGAATTTTCTGGAATCCAGCCGGTAAGGCTTTTGTAAGCCTTGAACATTGCATCCCCATTTAGCTTCTCATAGCCAACTTCTCTTGACGCTCTCCTAACTGCTTCCAGGAATGGGTCTATTATCCAAGCTTGGGCTGCCACATAGCTATCATCCATCTCCTCAATTGGCCTACCCTGATATTTTGTCCAGAGCTGACTTCTGGGGTTAGCTTTAACGTCGTCTCCCATGTAGCTGTGGGAGATGAGGATTGTGCCTTCTACAGCCTCGGGATGAAGTTTAATGCCAATATTCTCGTGAGGGCCGTAGAAGTCACTCATCATCTGAATATTTTTGGTTAAACCAAGAGCGTGGGCGTCGCGGATGACACTGCTGGGTGTTGGGTCAATGCCACCGGCCCAAATATAATTAGCCCCATTTTGTGCCAGCCTCATCAGATAGACATCGTGCTTTGGCGCTCCTGTGGGGAACAGCTCAGGCGGGAGCAGATTCACGCCTATTTTGGCAGCATACTCTTTACCGCCCATCAAGAATTCCATTCCGTAGGCGCTGTCCCAGGACATATAGCCGACTGTAGGCATTCCTGGCTTCCCCTTTTCTTTCCAGTCTTTTACCATCCAGTCCAGACCTGCGGCGAAGACGTTCTGGTAAGCCACCGACCACATGAACATCCTGCCCGGTTTTGCTTGAAACTCGCCGGCGGCGGAAATGACACTTACCAATTTGTCGTTTTCAATAAAGGGTGCTAAAGCCTTAGCGACGCCGGTAGAGATAGCGAGAACCATTAAGAGCTT
>VGOF01000020.1 GCA_016875975.1 Chloroflexota bacterium
CAAACAGCCCATCTGATGTATAATCAAAGCAACTGAACAATGGCGCTCGCCAGAGGAGACATATGGACATCAAGTGGCTAATACTATATTTTTTCCTGGGTGGAACAATTGTTACGCTGGTAACCTACTTCGGAGGCCAGGGGAAGGGACTGCTGGCTGCCTTCGTGGCTTTCTTCCCCAGCATTACAGTCCTCTCTATGTTCACCATATACTTCACCGGCGGCTTGAACGCCACCACCTCCTACTTCAAGAGCATGCTGCTGTTACTGCCCGCCTGGCTTTTATATGTCATCCCCGTGATGTTCTTACTGCCCAAGCTGGGACCCGTACCCTCTGTACTCATTGGCATTTCCGCATATGTTGGTGCCGCCTTTCTGACCATAAAGCTAGTAGGTTAGCCCCAGCCACTTACTAATAACGACAAAACGACCCAGACTAAAGGAGAATGAGAAATGAAATCAAATTGCGAAGACTGCGGACTTCGAAAACGAGCAGAGAGAAATCCAAATTCACTAATAGCTAGAATCTGGCGATGGCATACGACATGGTGTCCGGGCTGGAAAGCTTACCAGGAGCAACTATCCAAAAGCTCGAAGGCCTAAGCCAAGAGTCCTAGAAGCTCGCACTACTCACATCTAGAACCCATGCCACTTGGCCACCTCATCCAGCGGCACGCGGTCGGTATGCAATTGATTTATTGGTTCATCCCAATCAGGATAACCGACGGCTATCCCCAGCACTATTACCTTGGAATCAGGTATCTCCAGTACTTTCCTCAGTACGTCAGGATACATCACGGCCGCAATCTGGGCAATCGTTCCCAAACCATGCTTGGTAGCCAACAACATGATGTTCTCGGCCACGCAGCCACAGTCGAAAATCGGCCATACATTCACAGAACCGCCCTGGAAATAAAAGGAGCGGTCAGTCAGAATATAGATAGCATTCGGCGCTTCGAAAAGCCGTAGCCCTGCCAAAGTCCACGCCACCCTCTTCTCCTTATCTTCTCTACCAATCCCCTTAATCTCGAAGACGCGAGCACCTACAGCTCGACGACGCGTGTTAAAAGGCTCAGGGAATTCCTTGGGTATGGGTATATCGGGGTTGGGGATATCCGACGACCTGGCCATAAAACCTTCCCTGACCTCCTCCAACTTCTTGCCCCCTACAATAGCGAACTCCCACGGCTGTGTATTCGCCCAAGAAGGGGCACGCAACGCCAGTTCCACTATCTCTTTCAACACCTTTTGAGGAACAGGAGTAGGCTTGAAAGCCCTGATTGACCTTCGCTGACTTATAGCTTCACCAATATCCATATGTTAATCTCCTCTCTGTGACACCATCTGCAAATCTCATGTTATACGCCAGCAACAAACCTGTCAATCCGATGCTCTTCAAACAAAAAAGAGACTCCACAAATCTACAAAAACTTGCTAGCTTGCCAAGCTACGATTCGGTTGCTATACTCCAACTCAGGAACAAAGGCATGCAAGATTGGCAAGCCTTACAGGAATCCGTAGGAATCAGCTTCCGAAATCTGGAACTACTTCAGCAAGCTTTTGTCCATTCTTCTTATGTCAACGAAAACACCGACCCCGCCGCAGTTGACAACGAACGCCTGGAGTTCCTGGGCGATGCCCTGCTGGGCTTCACCATTGCCGAAAGGCTATACCAGGAATTCCCACAGCTCACTGAGGGCGAGCTGACCGAGATGCGCATCTCGTTGGTGCGCCAGGAGACTCTGGCACAGATAGCCGCAGAGCTAAGGCTTGGAGATTATCTGCAACTGGGCAAAGGCGAAGAATCCACAGGTGGACGGCAGAGACGGACCAATCTGGCAGATGTCTTCGAAGCTCTGATAGGGGCCATTTATCTTGACCAAGGCTTAGACACAGCACAGAGTTTCGTGTTGGACAAGCTAGATGTACAGATAGCCATACTCAAAAACGAAGGGATAAGTCGCAATTACAAGGCTCTCCTGCAAGAACTCACCCAAGCCAAATACAAGCAGCTTCCAACCTACCACACCATCGAAGCCTCTGGGCCTGCCCACAATAAATACTTCGTTATCGAGGTCGCGCTGGGCAATGAACTGTTGGGAACAGGGTCGGGGAAAACCAAGAAGGCAGCCGAGATGGAGGCTGCACAGGCAGCGTGGGAAAAACTGACCTCTAAATGAAACGGGCTAGGCAGCGCTCACATCGCGTGTTTCAACACCATTATCTCCGTGGCACCAGGCAACTGCCCTGCTTTTAATTCAACCTCGCTGGAGTCGATGTTTTTGACATTTTTCTTTCCTTTCAGAAAATCATCGACGCCAGCCACAGGATATTCCAGCTTGGAAGTCTTGTAGTGCATGGGAACAACTACCCTGGGTTTCAGGTCGTCGCAGACCTGGCTGGCAACTACAGCATCAATGGTAAAGAACCCACCCACGGGGATAAGCAACACATCCACTGCTCCGATTTCGGCGACCTGCTGCGAGCTAAGCCTATGCCCCAGGTCACCCAGATGGCAGATTTTCACTCCGTCCACAGAAAAGCAGAAAACAACGTTATTACCCCGAGCTTTGCCCGCAGACTCATCATGATGGGTATCCACACCTTTAACCTCGATACCCTTCAATTTCCTAACACCCACATCCGTGACCACCTCGGGATTACCAGCTATCGTCGCAGCATTATTGTGGTCTGCATGCCCATGGCTAACAGTGACTATATCAGCAGTCTCCCTTATGGGCGAGTAGCCCACACCACCTCCCACAGCATAGGGGTCAGTGATTATCCGTAATCCGCCGTCAGAGGTAATGAGAAAACAAGCATGCCCTAACCATTTCAGCTTCACAGCACACCTCCTAATTCTTGCTAAAGGCCAAAGCTAAGTTGACCAAAGTTCGAACGCTGACACCTGTGGCACCTTTCACCAGGTAGCCACGTTCCTTATCGCTCATGAATGTCCCTGCTATATCGATATGCGCCCACGGCTTATCGCCCACAAATTCAGACAGGAATTGCGCTGCGGTAACAGCACCACCCCACCTGCCACCCGAGTTTTTTATATCAGCCACCTCGCTCTTATTCAACTCCTTGTACTCCTCATCCATGGGCATCTGCCACAATCGCTCACCAGCCCCGGTACCAGCTTCAACGATTTTATCCATAAGCTCCTGGTTGTTGCCGAAGAGCCCACTGCGGAAGTCCCCCAGCGCTATGTGACAAGCGCCAGTAAGAGTTGCCACATCTACCAATGGAGATAACCCCTGTTTCACAGCATACCCAAGAGCATCAGCCAGTATTAAACGCCCCTCGGCATCGGTGTTCACCACTTCGACAGTTTTACCGTTTACCGCCTTAAGGATGTCTCCAGGCTTGGTGGCCTCACCGCTGGGAAGATTTTCGGTAGCTGGAATCACACCGGCGACATTGACCTTGGGCTTTAGTTGAGCGATAGCGCTCATAGCAGCCAGCACTGCTGCAGCCCCTGACATGTCACCCTTCATTTCCCACATATTGTCTGACGGCTTCAATGATATACCCCCAGAATCGAAGGTGATGCCCTTGCCCACAAGACCGAGTGTATCAGATGAGCCTTTGTCGCCCTTGTAGCTAATCATAATCAGTTTCGGCGGCTGGCAGCTACCCCGCGCCACGCCTAACAGCGCACCCATCCCTTCCTTCTCCATTTGCCCCCGATCCAGCACAGCCAAGCCAAGTCGATATGTTTTCGCCACCTGTTCCGCAGCCTTCGCTAAATCGTTCGGCGTCATCATATTAGCCGGCTCGTTTACCAGGTCGCGAGCCAGATTGGTAGCCCCAGCCAGTATCTTGCCCCTGACGCAAGCTTTCTCTAAGGTTTTCGCCTTCGCCTTATCCCTCTCTACTATTATCAGTTCCTCCACATCATGGTTCTCCGGCTCCTTGCTGATATGCTTGCGAAAGCGATAAAGGCCAAGTATGCTGCCTTCTACTATCATTTGGGCTGATACCTCAGGCTCAAATCCTCCAGCACCAGCCCCATGCACAATGGTGGCAATTCGACGGCAATTCAACCTCCGCAACGAGCGGCAAAATTCCCCAGCCAGACCACGTATCTTGTCCAGAGTCAGGTCCTTCTGCTTGCCCAGGCCGACGACTGCCACTACGCGTGCTGGGACTCTACCCAAACTATGAACTACGGTTACCTCATTAAGTTTCCCTTTTATTTCGCCATGCATGATGAGCTTGCTAATTGCCCCATCGAGCGCCGTATCCACAACACCCGTGGCCCCACCAGGGCGTCCCACACCCTCAAAAAGGTCGACCACAACCGCATCAGCCTCGATAGAACTGATATCACCTGCTTTAACAACTATGTTCAAATTCACCTCCTCTGGCACACAATTTATGTGGCCTACAATTCACCATTCCCCCACCTTCATCCTCATACCATTTTATGCTATTAAGCGCACTTCGTGCACTTCATCAATTTATCAAACGTATTATCCTGTCAATGACTGGCATGATATCACGCGAGGTATCCACCGCCAGATGATTCCTCCGAATTCTATCCACCCTGGACTGCATGCGCCTGTAGATTTCCCCATTAGCATCCGATTTATCCTCTGGATTAGCCATACTGCTATTTCGCGCCCCGAGACGCTCATACACCAGCTCCGAAGGCGCTTCAACACGAACCAATATCAACCTCGCTTTAGTTCTATCGCTGATGGCGTATAGATGCTCACGATGATACTCCGAAAGATTGGTAGCATCGAGTATTACCGGTATCCCATCCTGGAGAAGTTGCTCTATCAGCGCATGGCAAGCGGCAAAAAGACGTGTGCTTTCTTCCTGACTATAGGAGGGAGAGTTGAATAACACCTTCCGTAAAGCATCGCTCTCCACGATACAGAAAGGCGCTTTTTCAGCAAGTTTGCGACAGAAATAGGACTTGCCCGTACCCGGCAATCCACTTACCACTACAAACGCTTGCTCGGCCACAGGTTCAGGAAGCATACCAAGAGCATCCCTCAACCTTTGCGCATCCTGGCTCTGCTGATTCTCCCTCATCGGCATTGGCACACCTCTGGGCATGATGCACTACCAAGCTATTATAGCAGGTTGAATGGAAAGTGCAGTCTCAATACACGCTCGAATTGCACTTGACAAGCACTAGAATATCATTTATGATGTGTACAAATATATTGACCACAAACTATCGGAGTGCCAATTATGTATGATGCCACAAGACATATCTGCTTCAATCTTGGGCGGGTGATGCGTCGGGTATATGACCACTACGAAAAACGGCTGACCCCTTTCGGTCTGACTTCTCCCCAGTACTTCGTGTTCAACGCTCTGTGGATGGGTGACGGTATCAGTGTCGGCGAGCTGGGAGAACGCGTCTCCCTTGACAGCTCCACGCTTACCGGAATCATCGACAGGCTGGAGAAAAGCGGCTATGTGGAACGTAGAACAAATCCGGATGACCGTAGGTCTATATTGATATTCCTCACAGACAAGGCACGTGACGTCGGGCCAAAAATCCTGGATTTCGCCGACGAACTAGATTCCAAGCTGCGCCAGTTGGCGACAGCCGATGAAATGGCAACCTTTGAACGTGTACTCCGAGCATTGGGAGAAGCGCCAGAATGAGAAGCTGAACACCAGCTTTACCATGCCTCGATCAGCGTAACGTCGTTCTTCACATAGGAAAAACATAAAGGGAGGAGACAATGGCTACAAAGCAGACGAAAACAAAGCAAATCACCGAAGCTGAACAGGAAATCTACCAGCGTTTTATCGACTGGATGAGACAGACCTGGTGGTACCTGCCCGACGCCGACGAGCTAATGCCCATGATGAGGACCCTTTACACCCCTGAGGAGGCAGCGTTCCTCACAAGCATGCCTTTCGGAGGCAAGAGCTTAGAAGAACTATCACAATTAAAGCAAGTGGAACCACAGAAGCTCCAGAAGAAGCTGGATGCCCTGGCCAAGAAGGGACTTGTCTTCCGCACTGTCAAGAATGACAGCGTGCGCTATAGCCTGAATGACGGTTTCTTTATCCAGCGTTCTACATTCTGGCCGGGTAGGACCGATGCCAGAACCAAAGCCATGGCGCCAATAGCCAACCGGTACTTCTTCCACGGATTCATGGATCAATCGGCCTACAGCGAGCAGAAGGGGCTGAGGGTTCTGCCTATCGAAAAGACGGTAAAGGATGCCAAGGAGATCCTCCCCTACGAAGAGGTAGTCAAAGTGCTCGATTCGCAGGACTATTTCGCCGTTGCCACCTGCCCTTGCAAGCACAAGAAGAATCTGGACCCTGATACACCCAACTGCACCTACCCGACCGAAGTTTGCCTGCACTTCGGCCGTCTGGCGCACTACATGGTGGAAAATGAATTGGGCCGCGAGATTACCCGCAAGGAAGCTGAAGACGTATTGCGCCTGAGCGCCGAATCTGGGCTTGTTCACGCAATATCAAACCACCAGGAGGGGGTGGATACAATCTGTAACTGCTGTAAGTGCTGTTGCATCTTTTTCGAGGCATACTACAAGCTGAATCATTCCACCAGCTTGACTCCCTCCAATTACCACATAGGTACTAATGCGGAAACATGCATCGGCTGCGGGCTATGTGTCAAACGCTGTCCCATGGAAGCCCTGCATCTTGAAGACCTTCCGGAGGCCAAGGGCAGGATCACAGTGGTCCCTGGTGGAAACGGCGGTGGACAGACACAGTTGAAAAACAAGACCGGCAAGGTTTCGGTGGCTAATGCCGACCTGTGCATCGGCTGTGGCGTCTGCGCCTACAAGTGTTCCACAAAGTCGCTAACACTCGAAAGGCGGGTGTCCATTGAGCACCCACCTAAGACAGGACGTGACTACTTCATGCGCTACATGGCAGACCGCCAGGCTGGTGTAGCGCACTTACGAAAGTAATGGTGACAGTAAAATAGGACAGGAGACAGAACCCGATGAATACAAAGCAAACGAGCCTGGATACATACGAGAAGCTCATTGATGCTCTGGGCAAACTACCCATAGGCTTCCCCCGCACCAAATCCAGAGTTGAGCTACAAATCCTGGAAAGGCTGTTTTCAGTAGAAGAGGCTAAGGTCGCCAGCTACATGGCCGGCACCAGCGAGACAGTTGAAGCTATAGCACAGAAAGTCGGACTACCGAAAGAAGCAGTAGAGCCAAAACTCACCTCCATGCTGGCCAGGGGCATGATATGGAGCTCGGTAAAGGATGGCATAAGGAAATACCGTCTGGCCCCGTTTATGGTGGGCTTTTATGAGCAACAGTCAGAGACCATGGACCACGACCTGGCACATCTTTTTGAACATTACTGGATGGAGGGCGGCGGCAAGGGGATAATGAAATACCACCCAGACACCCACCGTGTCGACCCAGCACATGAAGCACTTAAGAAAACCGAGACAATCCTGCCCTACAACGACGTCAGGAAGTTGATGGAGCAAGCAAAATCCTTCCAGGCGCGCAACTGCATCTGCAGAAGACAGCAGGAATTGCTGGATACCAAGAAATGCAACTTCCCTGTCAGAAACTGCATTTCCTTCTTGCCCGTGGAATTGCCCCCAGGCCCAAACACAATCACCAAAGAGGCAGCATTGAAACTACTCGACGAAGCTGAAGAGGCAGGATTAGTCCACTGCGTGGCCAACCAGCAAAACGGGCTTTACTGGGTATGCAACTGCTGCGGTTGTTGCTGCGGCATCTTAAGGGGCATCCTTGAGCTAGGCATCGAGAACACCAGCGTCAGGGCAAATTACTTCGCAATCGTCGACCCGGATAAATGCAATAGCTGTGGCATTTGTGAAGACCGCTGCCACATGAACGCCATCTCGATAAACGGCACAGCTTCGATAGACCAAGTCAAATGCATCGGCTGCGGCGTCTGCATCACTGGCTGTCCCACTGACGCCTTAAACCTCAAGCTGAGAGCTGATACAGAGCTGATAACACCTGCCGAAAACTATAAGGCATGGGAACAAGCACGACTGCGCAACCGAGGATTATCACACTAAGAGGAAAAACGTGTCGCTAAGTGAAGACATAAAGGACTTCGGCCTCGACCTGGGCTACAGCAAAGTAGGCATCACCAGGGCCGATAGCTTCCCGGAATACATTACCGAGCTCAACGGCAGACGAGACATGTATGGCTGGTATATTGACGGGGTATTCCAGCCCCTGAAGGGCGCCGAACCCAAAAATTGCATGTCGACAGCTAAGTCTATCATCGTATTCACCCATGATATCTTCAAGCAGGCCTTCCCTGAGAACCTGACAGGTAAGGTAGGACGGCACTACCAGTCAAGGGCCAACCTCACTGTACGCCACCGTATCAACGGGGCACGCCGCCAGCTTATGCGAGATTTTCTGGAGAAGAACGGCATCAATGTAGCTCAGCGCGTCGTTACGCCGGACCGCATGGCTGCAGCCAGGGCTGGAATATGCACCTATGGTAGGAATACCTTTGCTTTCGGCGATGACATGGGCTCGTTTATCATAATTGCCACTTTCATAACTGATGCTGAGCTGCAATACGACGAGCCTACTTTTGAAACCAAGTGCCCGCCGAAATGCACGGCTTGCATCGATGCCTGCCCCACGGGTGCACTATACAAACCACTGAAGATGAACCCACTACGCTGCATCGCCTTAAATACATTCATGACACAGGAAAACTACGTCCCAGGTGTCAACAGCTACATACCGCCGAACATAAGAGAAACGATGGGAAGCTGGCTCCACGGCTGCGACATCTGCCAGGAGGTCTGCCCCAGAAACCAGAAAAAGCTGAAGGCCAAACTAGCGCCGGACGAGTACTTAGTCAAAGTAGCCAACGACTTTAATTTCATCAATCTGCTGAACATGACTGATGAATTTTTCGCCAAAAGAGTGCAGATGCTGATGCCCAACTACATCAGGGAAAAGAAGTATTTCCAGAGAAACGCCGCCATAGCCATGGGCAACAGCGGTGACGTGTCCTACATCCCCCACCTTGCCAAAGCTATGCAGGATTCAGAAGAAATAGTAAGGGGTTATGCCGCCTGGGCATTAGGCAAGCTTGGCGGTCAAAAGGCTAAACAAGCCTTAGACTCCAGTCTGCCACGCGAAACGTCCCAATTTGCCAGGAATGAGATAGAAACCGCATTGGCTAACCTCTAAGAAAACCTGCCAGACAATAACCTTGACACCTGTTTCCAGCAAAAGCTATACTTCCCCCCACGCGGGCCATTAGCTCAGTTGGTTAGAGCACGGTCCTGATAAGACCGGGGTCTGTGGTTCGAATCCACAATGGCCCACCACGTAGCTTCTTTCACCACCACACATACCAGTAAGGTATTCGGGAAACCGACTGAACTCTGCACTAGGCACTATAGTCAAAGATAAGCCTTCAAAATCGACCGATAAATCAACTTCCAACTTGCCCTAAAGCTTCGCTTATGACCTTGGTACTATTGACTTTTGCCGAGGAAATGGCTATTGTAATTACAAATACAAAAGGGGGAGGTAACTAAATGCAAGCCTACTGTATGAAGTGCCGCACAAAGAAGGAGATGAAGGATGCCAAGACTATCAAAATGAAGAACGGCAAGCCTGCTACTCAGGGTGTATGCCCATCTTGCGGCACCAAGATGTTCCGCATCGGTAAGAGCTAGCCGCCTCTAAGCAGTAAGGATTTCAAAAAACTGGGCAGGGCCGATATTGGACTGCCCAGCTTTTTGTTTCCTTTGGGAGTTGCAAATCCCCTTTCCTGATAGTAAAATGTCCAGCAGCCTTCCCGGGTGCTCGTTATTGCCCTGGGCAACTGCAAATAGATACGACGCAGTTCTCTGCGCATTAGTCATCTCTTAAATCTCGGTAGAGACACGTCTATGAGTAAACCCATAAGTGCGTAGCCTAAAAGCGAAGAGGCAAAACCAAAAAGGTCCAGACCACATGATTAGAACTCTGGGTCGCGTGAGCAGCGCAAACGCAGCTTGACAATTTTTCGTTAAAGGAGGTAACTGTACATGATTTCAAGTAGGGTAGCTATTATAGGCATAGGTTACACCCCTTTCAGGACGATAAGCCCCGATGTCTCCTTCAAGGAGATGATGTTTGAGGCAGCATTTAAAGCCTACGAAGATGCAGGAGTCAACCCCCGACATGATATAGACAGTTTTGTAGACTGCGCTGAGGACTTTACCGAGGGCAGGAGCATCTTCGACATTCAAGCCCCCGACAACATAGGCGCAGCCCTTCGGTCTATACATACTGTTTGTTATGACGGTATCGGCGGGCTTATAGTCGGCTATATGCTTATACAAACCGGGCAATACAAAGTAGTAGCCGTGGAGGCTCATAGCAAATTATCTAACATGCTTACTCCTGGTTATCTGGTCACCCACGCGCTTGACCCGGTGCTCAACAAACCGCTGGGGTATAACGCTAATTACATCGCCGGCATGGAGATGAACCGCTACCTATACGATAGCGGGGCCACTAGAGAGCAATGTGCCAGGGTATGCGTTAAAAACAAGATGAATGCTATAGACAACCCGCTAGCTTCCTACGGCGACCGTATAACAGTAGACGATGTGCTTAAATCAGAAACAACTTTTTATCCCCTGAGCCGGCTGGATACCGCTGCTCCGACTGATGGGTCTATTGTCATGGTTTTAGCCTCTGAAGAGAAGGCAAAAGTCCTTGCTAAAAAGCCCGTCTGGATACGTGGCGTTGGCTGGTGCTCCGACACGCCATATCTTGAAACCAGGCCATGGAGCGAAGCCGCCTACGCAAGATTGTCGGCTGAAATGGCATATAAGATGGCTAGTATAAAACATCCGCGGAAGGAGATAGACATAGCCGAAATAGACGATTCTTTTTCCTACAAAGAGCTCCAGCACATGGAAGCTCTGAAACTCTGCCATAAAGGTGAGGCTGGTTCACTGGTTGAAGAAGGAGCTACCGAAAGAGAAGGAGAGCTGCCGATAAACGTATCTGGAGGCAGCTTAGGTGTTGGCTGGTTGGGAGAAGCCACAGGGCTGCAACGTGTCCTGGAGATAGTACTCCAACTGCGCGGCGAAGCCGGAAAAAGGCAGGTGCCGGGTATAACCACCGGTTTAGCTCAATCATGGCGAGGCGTACCGACAACCACCGGCACCACAATAATATTGAGCAAAGAGTAAAAGGAGAGAGAAAATGGCAATGCGTAAAGTAGCTATAGTCGGCGCCGGCATGACCAAGTTCATGCGCCGAGCGCTAGAAACAGGAAAAGAGCTTGCCTGGGAGGCTAACAAAATGGCACTCGACTCCTGCGGTCTTACCATGAACGACATAGAGTCTGTAGCGGTAGGCACAGCTCCCGATGCCTTCGATATGGTCCACATGAAATCGGAGTATCTCACCGATGGCACCAGCGGCTGGCGCAAGCCAACCATGAGAGGCTTCGTTGGCGGGGGCACCGGTGTTTTTACGGTGGCACAGGGCTGGTACCATGTTGCCTCAGGCCTATTTGACACCTGCCTGGTAATAGGCGAGGAAAAAATGTCATCGTGCATGCCACATCCCCAGGCCGCCTTCGTCACCTGCTGGGACCAGTTCACCGAAAGCCCGCTTCAGGCAAGCCTGCTCTGGTTCTTTGCCTGGGAAATGAACAGGTATATGAACGCGCATGGAATTACTGAAAGAGAAATCGCCCTGTCCTCAGTCAAAAACAAAAAGAATGCTCTCGACCATCCCTGCGCTCAGCTCGCCGCCGAAATTACCGTGGACGACGTTATGAATTCCGAGGTAATGGCGTGGCCGGTAAAGCGTCTCGATGTCAGCCCGACCAGTGATGGCGCTGCAGCTCTGGTGCTGGCATCTGAAAACGTTGCCAGGAGAATTACCGACAAGCCGGTCTGGATTGAAGGCGTCGGCTGGTGCCTGGACAGCATGTACGTCGGTCAGCGCGACCTTTACTATCCCCAATACGTAGAAGTTGCCGCTCGAATGGCTTATGAAATGGCGGGAATTACCGAGCCTAGAAGGGAAATCCATATCGCCGAGCCTTATGACCCCTTCGATTATAAGGAGCTTCACCACATAGAGGGTTTACTTCTATGCGACAAAGGCCAAGCACCAAAGCTTTTAGCTGATGGCTACTTCAACAGGGATGGCAATCTGCCAACCTGCCCATCAGGAGGTCTTTTGGGCGTTGGTAACGCCATTGCAGCTTCAGGTGTTATGAAGGTAGCCGAGCTATACTGGCAACTGCGTGGTGAAGCCGGAAAAAGACAGGTGCCAGGCAAACCAAAGAAAGGCGTTGCCCAGGCATGGGGAGACGAGATGCAGGTTGGCACCGTTGTCGTAGTAGGAACTTAAGGAGGTAATAATGACTGCGAAAATCAAAGAGTGGCCAGGAACACCCCTGCGCGATACAGATATAAAAGAGAAGAAGGTTTTGTCCACCGAATGGCATCCCAACCTGAAATATGCATGGGATTGCGGAGTTGGTTACGGCAGATACTTTGCCGAACTGAAAAACGGCAAGATTATCGGCACGAAATGTGAAAAGTGCCACCGTGTATTGCTACCGGCAAGAGCCTTCTGTGAGCTATGCTTCCGGACAGTGGATGAATGGGTCTATCTCAAGGATACCGGCACGGTCAATACCTTCTCTATCGCCTACACCGATGTTCAGGCTAACCGCATAAAAGAACCGCAAATTCCAGCACTTATTGAAATAGACGGCTCTGGAGGTGTGGGAATAATGCACCTGTTGGAAGAAGTTGACCCGAAAAAGGTGAAGATCGGCATGAAGGTTAAGGCAGTCTGGAAACCCAAGGCACAGCGCGAGGGGGCAATTACAGACATCAAATACTGGAAACCGTTATAGGAGGAAGAAATGAGCCCTTTGGAGAAGATTGTCCAAACCACCCAGACTAAATCTTTGCAAGGCGATATACCGGTATACGGGCAGTATACCTTTGGCGTTGCTGGAGAACGATTTTTCCGTGAAATTAAAGACAACGCCAGGATTATGGGAGCAACCTGTAAAAGCTGTAACCTGACCTATGTCCCTGCCCGTCTTTTTTGTGAGCGATGCTTTAATAAGCTGGAAGATTGGGTCGATGTGGGCAAGAGAGGAGTAGTCCACACCTACACACTCTCCTATCTGGACCTGGACGAAAACAGGCTGGACAAGCCGGTAATCCTGGCTATGGTACAGCTTGACGGTGCCTACGGCGGACTGGTTCACCGGCTTGGCGAAGTGACCCCCGAGAAAATCAGAATCGGCATGCCGGTGGAAGCGGTTTTCAAGGCTAAAGCAGAGCGTGAAGGCTCCATACTGGATATAAAGTACTTCAAACCCTGTTAGGAGCCATCGCAGGTTATTGCCTGGTGAAAACTAAGTACCTTCTGCTGAAATGGAGAGCAAACAAATCTGTCGGGCAATTCTGATTCATGACCATTTTCAAACTTGATAGAATGGCTCGCTCTGCTGCCAGGACCAAAAAGAGTTAAAGAATTCTAGGCAAATAAGAAGGCCCAGCTCCAATCGCTGGGCCTTCTCTATATCTCTCGGAACGCCTATTGTTCACCTACGTTTGCTAATCCTTGTTCTTGTCTCTGTCCTTATCTGATGCTTTTCTCCTGGCGTTCTTTTTATTGGCTCCTAGCCCGAATTCTAGAATGAGTTGCGCTGCAACCTCTGCCCACTCTAGCTCGACTTTACTTCTTCGGCGAATGTA
>VGOF01000021.1 GCA_016875975.1 Chloroflexota bacterium
GGTTGTCTGGAGTTAGTCCGGTATAGGCGGTGGCGATGCTGTAGGCGGCACAGATATCGGTTGGCGTGTTCTGTTGCAGAACCCAGCCAGCCCCGCTGTAGATAAACTTCTGTACCCAGCCATTGGGGCTGAGGAGATACAAGGTCTTGCTGTCCTCTGGTGCCATGTCCTGTATGGGCAGCCTGGTGTTGACGTTGCTCCAGTAATCTCCGTAGTCCGGCGACCACATAATCCTGGTGGTGCCTACGGCTGCCCAGAAGATGATTTGCCCGTCAGGCTTATCCCCTGCCAGGCCAATGATGGCATTATCGGTCTGGCTGGTGGTACAGTACTGTGTTGCGGTGGGCTGGCAGAGGACGCGTTCCCAGTCATTGCCCGGGGGCGAGCCCTGGCTGCGCCAAATGCTATCGAATCCGGAGCAATTGATATTGTCGCTGACAGAAGCCAGGTAGACAGTGGAGCCATTGGGAGCTGGGGCAATATCCGTGAACCGGCTGATTCTGGTATCTATCAGAGCGAGCTGGTTCCAGGTCTCGCCATTGTTGCGGCTAAGCGAGAAGGCCGATTCGTCCAGTGCCTGTGCGGTCAGATACGGTGTTGGCCAGTCAGCGCCTGCAAGCAATGTGGCGCTGCTGGCTGTACCTGCGTAGGCTATTGAACCATCGGGCGACCAGGCAATCTGGGCATTGCCGTAGTTTGAGCCGGTGCAGTTATCGCTGCCGGCAGCACCGGTGGCTGGCTTCAAGGCCGGGTACCAGCAGGGGATGGGGCAGGTGGTGGGAGCATCGGTGAACCAGGTCATGACGGTGGCAGTGCAAGGATTGCCCAGCACCTCGCTGGCTAATAGCTTGCCAGAAGCGAAAGTGCCGTGGTAGGCGATGGTGCAAATCCGTTTGGTCGGTGTGGCTGTCATCAGGTTATATATGTGGGCATCGTCTATGCGGTAGATGCCGGCGTGGCCGGTAGCTCCAGCATCGTCAAAGCTGACGTAATAGCGGCGCAGGCTGGGGGATTGACCGGAGAAATCGCCGGGCAACTCCAGGTCTGCGGTGATTATTTGACTGGCTTTGGCTGAGGTGCTGGCAGTGCCGGCGGTGACTTCAGGTGGGGAGCCATTATAGACTGCTGTCCAGTCTGTGGCGTTCTGGTGTATGTCGTGGATACCTACGTTGACATAAGTCCCAGTGGCGTTGGCATAGACCAGGGCGATGGCGAAGTCGTTTTGGTATGAGGGGGAGAACTTCAGGGACATGACGTCCCCGGAGAATGCCTGGTCTGCCCAGTTGAGGTAATCCGGGCCGTTGAGTATCCAGACTTTGCCGCCGCCGTTGCCGGTTCTAGTGCCGATGCCGATGTCACGGCTGCCGTAGCTCAGGGAGATATCTATGGTGCTGATGTTATCGGAGCCGGGGAAATTGGTGGTGCGCCATTTGAAGCCGCCGTCGGTAGAAAACCATACGTTTCGCGGCAGATTGCTGATGGCGTTGTTGGTGACCACGGCTATGAAGTTGACGTCATCTGGAGCGATTGCCAGGTTCCAGATGCGGAAGTTGGCTTGTTCGGCAGGAGGCATGGTTTGATACAGGTTCTGGCTGATTTTGTTGTCCCAGCTTATACCGCCGTCTAGTGATTGGTACAGGGCTTTGCTGCCAGTGGCATTGTCGGCGTTGGGGATATCTACGGCGTAGAAGGTTTTGCCATCTGAACCGATGGCGATGCGGTTTACCTCACAGGGGCTGGCGATGTCATTCTTAGTAGCGACGCTCCCCGGCGTATCGGCGCGGTGCCACTTGAGGACGCCAGGGTCAGCCAGGGCTGTCCCCGGGTGGGCGTTTGGTATTATGCTGGCTACCGTCGCTATGGCGACGACCAGCAGGCCGACTGGTCTCTTAAAGCTGCTTTTATTGGATATGCCCATCTTTATATCGGGATATAGTAGGGGCGTACCTTCAGGTGCGCCCGCAGGAATGGCGGACAGGTTTAAAAACCTGACTCACGTTGGACCCATCCGCGGACAGACCTGAAGGGGTTCCCTTTGCTTGTGGTTGATTATTGGTATTCATCGTGATAGATTACCCTTGTGAGAATTGGAAATATTTTGGGATTCATTGTGTCTGGCATTATCAGTATTGTTGGGGCTTTTATGCTTAGCGATGTTCTTGATACGATGGATAATAGTCCTGAAAAGATATTGCTTTCTGTTGGTTTGGTTGGTGCGGGAATAGTCGGCTTTATTTTGGACATTGTTTATCTGTTTAGAGACAGCAGTAATTCTGGTTAGTTGCTTCTCTATGCTTCTTGCGGTACGTCTTATGTCTGCCAATTTTATTTCATATCTTAGTATGAATGAGAACAAAACAAGTATAAATATGACTAATATCGTGGTATCCATATTGCCTACCTTGACATTCTAATCATGGTTACTACTTCTCTTTGCTTCTCTCTAGTTCTACGTTTCCGTTCCCGCATGAAGCTCGTGATATGGAACGGCAAACATTTGAAAAGCGCCTGCGCAAAAACCTCAAAATGCTTAAACACGTTAAACGGATACCCCGTAAACGTTCTAGCTGGTTTTAAGTAAGTTTTACGCTACCACCACGTGTTACCTTGAGACGTTTATTGTAGTCTTCAAGTTGCGCTTTTGACCTCCGTTTCATGTCATCCAGCAGTAATTCTCGCATTGCTGGCGATGCCTTTTTCAGTCTCCGTTTCATTCCTGATATTAGTTGTGCCCTTGTCTTTCTAGCTTCCATGAACAGACCTCCTTTACTTTATTTTGAGATTCATCTACCATAAGCAAATAGAACCCCTGAAGGTCTGTCCCTACGTTGTTTGTCTTGTTACCTCGAGCATTTTTCTGTCGTTCTCCTATCATTCTGACTGAGTCCTTCCGCGGAAGGACTCGCAATCCCCGTAAGGCACAAGTATCTGCCTAGGCAGGGATCGCTACGTCGCCTACGGCTCCTCGCGATGACGATTAATCATTTGGACGGCCTCACGATATGTTGCCATAAGGTTTGCACTTCTATTTTGACTCTCTTGCCCCGAATATCTCAGGGTGTATCAGTTTGGCTGCCTCGTCCAGGCCTTCGACTATCCTTGGGCCGGGGCGCTCGATGAGGTTGGAATCGGTTATCTTATAGACGCGGTTGTTTTTGATGGCATCCACGCCGGCCAGCCTGGATTCTTTCTTGATGCTGTTATAGACCAGGTCAGTGGTGGTAGCCATGGCGCTTACCAGGATGACCTGGGGGTTCTTGGTGACCACTGCTTCCAGCGAGACCACTCGCGCCTTCTCGAAATCAGCGGAAAATACGTTTGTGCCGCCGGCCTTGGCGATCAGGTCATCGGTAAAGGTCTCGGAGCCCATGGTCCAGATGGGGTTGAACCAGACAACGTAGAGCACGCCGGGGCGGTCTTTGGCAGGAAGCGCTGATGTCCTGGAGGTGACGACATTTATCCTCTGAGTCATGTCGTTGGCCAGCTTCTGTGCTGCCTTGCTCTTGCCGGTGATTTGCCCCAGGACGGTGATTTCGCGCAGTATCACGTCTATGGAAGTTGCCGAGGTGACGAAGACGGGCAGTCCTAGCTTTTCCAGGGCGGGGAGGACGGTATTCTCGTGGATGGATTCTGCCAGTATCAGGTCAGGCTGCACGGCGACGATTTTCTCCAGGTCTGGCGTGCTGTAGCCGGAGACCCTGGTTTTTGATTTGGCTGCTTCTGGATAGTCGCAGTAGTCGGTGGTGCCTACGATTCTATCGTCCAGCCCCAGTGCAAACAGGATTTCGGTGACGCTGGGAGCAAGCGAAACAATACGCTGAGGCAGTTTCTGTATGGTAACTCTCCTGCCCAGGTCGTCGGTGACTGTGATTGGGAAGGTGGGCAGCTCTTCCTGCGGTGCTGCCTGCTGCGGTGGTTTTTCCTGGGTTGGAAGAGGTGGTGAAGGTGGTGTGGGTGGTGGAGTTGTAGTTGGCGCGCAGGCAAGGATAAGCGTCAGGCAGACGATGGCCGTCAGTGTCAGAATGTTGTAGATGTACTTTCTCATGGCAAACCTCCTCATAGCAAAAACAATCCCCCTGCCCATGTGGAACAGGGGGATTCATTAACAACAAATCCCACCCCCTACTCCGCGGAGGCAGACAAAGCTTACAAGGTTGGCGTCCTGACTTTCACAGTAGGCGGGACTGTGCCGGAATTGCGCCGGCTTGCGTTCCAATTAAGCCCTCGGTCACCCGAAGGCACCCCGATAACTCTATTCAGTTGTTTTTAGTATAGCATACTGGCTTGAGGCGAAGTCAATAGCGGTTTGGGGATGGTCGGTACAAATGATGGCGGTCACCCGAAGGCGGGTGACACTTATGAGCATGGTGGTGAACAAAACAGGCGATTGTGCAGCAGGCTCACGCCAACTTTAAAATTCAGGACCTTATTATATTAAATTAGATATGGAACCGTATAGCTGCGTGTCCCCTCTTGTGTTAGTATTTATGTTGTCAAGATAAAGACGATATTCACCATATTTTAACGATAAAGACAGGGAGAGACAATTTGAGAATTCTCGCATTTTCAGACATTGAGAAATGGAAGGGATATGAAAGATTAATAGACATTATCCGGCCTGACCTCGTTGCATTAGCTGGAGATTTGACTTCTGATGGCCTTGCCAGTTTTCGGAAATGTTTTAATGTTAGGAGAGCGAGAAGAGTGCATGTTGACCGATTTTACAAATTCTTGAGGTATGCTGGTGCAAAATCTCAGGTCTTGGTTGTCAAAGGTGACCATGATGCAGATTTTGAAGGAGATTACATCCCCGAAAAAATAGATGAGATACCTGGGTGCCAAGAAATATCAGGAAAGGTTATTGAGGTGAATGGGATTCGTTTTCTTGGCTTAGGCTTTAATGAAACCAGCTATCTAAGAACCCTCAAACCAATAATTGAACAATATAAAGAAGAGGCAGATGTTGTTATTACTCATTGTAAGCAAGACAGAGTGCCACTGATAAGTTTACTGAAACCAAAGCTCATAATCCGAGGGCACTTCGGTTCTGGGAAATATTTAGTTAATGACATTCCGGCAGTTTTCATCGAAGATGTGTTTTATACTGTTATCGAGTTCGGTGATAAAAGCATCCCTGAAATTCTACAACACAGAATCAGTTTTGACGGCAAGATAGAAGTCTTAGAAAAAGGCTCCTGTAGTCCATGGTTCTTAGGTGTTTCAGAATACGAAAGGTACGAATGGCTTAGACCATATCAAATTTGAACTCCTTTGGACTAACTTCTCTGAAAAGCTATAACCGCGTTTGACGATATAAATTTCAAGTATCCAGTCCCACTGCAATCCAGTTTCGGTGATTGATATTCCGCTATCTCAGGAGCAGAAAACATTTTGTGGCACTGACACTAGCCTGAAATAGGTGGGTGAAATGATTTACTACGTGCTAGTCATACACCTACTATTAGTGAATGCTTCTAACCCCTGCGCATAAGGGGTAGACCAACACTTAGATTAACAATACCAGCAATAATGCATCTTCCTACTAAGCCCAGCTGATACCCACTGATGTCACCTGGCTGCAGCATCATTATGAGGAATAGAACAGGAGCAGCCACGAAACAAATTATCCCAATTATTACCAGTGCTTTGCCAAATTTTGCCCACCCCGATGTTGGCTTCCGCTGAGTTATTGGTTGTTGGTAAGTAGGCGATTGCTGGTGGACAGGTAGATGCTGTATTTGCTGTTGATACTGTGACGGAGGTTGAGGCTGCTGTTGTGTTGACCAATTCAGTGGCATTCCACAGTTACCACAGAATCTCGCCCCGAAAGCAACTTGGGCAGCGCATTTAGGACACTGATACCACTGTTGCAACTCGCCACTTCCTCACCGAGGTTTCCAAGCTCAAATATAGACATTTCTCATCGTAAAGTCAATAGTATGGTGACGAAGGAAAAAGGTTTTGAAACTGAACTTTTCGCTAAATCGTGCAATGAGGTGGCGTTCTACTATTGCGTTACTTCCTGCCGGGTACCGTGGGGCTTGTCACTTAAGACTTTTTCTCTGGCTTAACCATTCCCAAACAAGAAAAGTGATCAGTAAAATGCCAAGAATAAGATTCAGCAGGGCTATGGGATAGAAGACCGTGCCACGGACAATAAACAGGTGTGTGCTTTGCAGAGTATCACCGTAAAGTCTAAGTATGACAAAGTTCCCGATAAGCACAAAGGCGATGACTAACAGCAACAAGCGAAGCGTGTTCCTCATATGTCCGCCGACGAGTTAAATTGTAGGATAATTACATCGGCAAGACAACTTTCAAATCGAACAGATTTAGCGGGGTGATGGAAAGGTTTCCAGCCTTGCTCTCACGGCTGGCGTCATAGGTTCGGTAGTTAGCGGCTCGGTATCGTTGTCTCATCGTGAGATTTGAACGATCTTCAATGTGCAGCTGTGGTTAGGAATTCTCTCCGAGGTCACTAAATGAGGTGAAGTGTCACAAAACCGAGGATTGTTCAGCTGATTAGCGGGCTGTCATCTTGTTGTGCTTGGCGGGTTGGAGTTGGTGCTGGTTACCCGCCAACGGGTCCTTGCCATGAGGGAGGGGTGGAGCTTTGTTCTGATGCACAGGAATTTGGTGCCACCTGAGGGCAGGTGGTGGCCACGAAATCTCAGTGGTGAGAGGACGAGGAGATTCTTCGCTTCGCTCAGAATGACTGAACGAAGGTGGAGATCGCCACGTCGCCCCGATTGCATCGGGACTTCTCGCGATGACAGATGAGCGGGGCTGATCTTTCCGCAGAAGGATAAAGCCCCGCGCTACATATCAGATGGTAACCACGGCAGGGAGATTCGTGTCAAGCATTATCCAAGTATGGTAGACTCTTGAAGAGAGAAGTAGTATGGCAGAGAAGTTAGTATTGGACAAAGTGAGATTCAACTACGATTCAGAAGGTGATGTGCTGTATATCAGCTTTGGCGAGCCGGAAGCAGCCGACGATTCTGACGTAACTGAAGAAGGCATCATCGTGCGCCTTCGGCAAGACAAGATAGTTGGCTTGACTATACTTAACGCTCAAGAGAAGCTTTATCTTCGTTAGTGCCCCGGCTGGCGGGCTGTTTTGTTATCGGATACTGTCCCCGGGACCTTCTAATGCCAGGCTTAGCCTGATTGCTTTGTCAATTTCAAGCATCTTTTTCTCACCCAACTCTCCACATTTATCGCCTAAGCGCGATTTGTCTATGGTTAGTATTGCTGACAAGTTTACACTACAATCCTTTGGTAATCCGCTCTCCTGGGCTGCGAGAGAAATAAGGAAGGGATATGGTTTCTGGTATGTAGCTGTACTGCAACAGGCTACAATGGTGGTGGGACTGTATTTGTTCCCGATATTGTTTTGAATTATGACAGCCGGTCTTTTGCCAGCTTGCTCACTTCCTCTATGGGGGTTCCAATCGACCCAGTATATTTCGCCACGCCTGATTTCCTGTGCCATTCCAGGTTACTTCCATTCGGGCAGGACTTCGTGTACTGAGTGCGCTGCAGACTCTGCAAAGTTGAGGTTTTCATTCGCCATAGCTTTATAACCTTCTTCCATTGCCTTCTGCAGTCGCCTGTCAGCGTATTCCTGTAAGCATAAGGAAACAACTTTGCTACGGCTTACCTTCTTTTCATGTGCAATCTTGTCTGCCAGGTCAACCAAATCACTGGGCAGGCTTATAGTCAACCTTTCTACTCGCATTGCCATAATTCACCTCTTATGGTTGTTAATAAATAATTATCATAATTAAGTTATGCGTACATAGTATGTTAGATTATACAGCATTGTTTGTCAACGCGTTCCTGCTTTTTGTGGGTGGGGTCTTTGTCTTGATTGGGCGTGCCCCTGCAGAAGCGGGGCTGAAGCCCCGCGCTACTTTATTTGAGTAGCTATGCCGGCGACCAAGAAGTAGACTTCGTTGGCGTACTGGGCGAGGAGCTGGTTGGCTTTGCCTAAGAGGTCGCGGTAGAGTCGGGCGGTCCTGTTTTCAGGCACGATGCCCAGGCCGACCTCGTTGGAGATGATGATGAAGCTGGCATTGACTTTGCATGTGCAGGCGATAAGCCCGTTAATTTCAGCGATTACCTTCGATTCTGCCCTGGGGTAGTCGGAATCGTCTCCAAGCAGGTTGGACACCAGCAGGGTGAGGCAATCTATGAGCACCACTTGGGCATTGCCAACGTGTTTCTCTATCTGTGTGCCGAGGTTGGTCGGTGTTTCCAGCGTTCGCCAGCTTTTGGGGCGGTCTTTCTGGTGCTGCTCTATGCGGGCCTGCATCTCATCGTCCAATGCCTGGCCGGTGGCCACAAAGAGAACTTTGTTGCTGAGTTTTTTCGCCAGATCCTGGGCGAAATTGCTTTTGCCACTGCGGGCACCGCCAAGGATGACGACGCACTTCTTAGACAAGGGTGAACTCCAGTGTGAGGTCGCTGAAAAGCTTGAGGTTATTGTGGGCGGAGCGAAGCAGCATATCCATTATAACCTCCAGAATATGGTGAGCAATAGCAGCACAGAAACCTCGGTCAGCTCGTTGACAGCGCCGTAGGTATCGCCAGTCAAGCCACGCAAGCGATGATTAAAGTAAACCGCAGAGCTGAGGGCGCAGGCGCAGACAGTAATGAGTAGCACTATCCCCTTCCAACTTAGAAGTGTTACTGCAGCAACGAGGGCAATGGCGGTGGCTATGGCCAGCCTTTGCCATGTCGCTCCCTGCTTGAAAGCCGAGCCCATGCCTGATGCTCTGGCATAGGGGAAAGTGAAGATGGCAATGACCATGCCCCAGCGGCTCAGTGTGGGCATTAGCAGGAGCGCTGGCAGCATCGGCACTGCCGATAGCGAGGCGTATTTCAACAGAGTGACCAGGATGGCACCGGCAATGCCGAAGGTGCCCACTCGGGTATCTGCCATGATTGCCAGTCTGCGCTTGATGGTTTTGCCAGCGAACACACCGTCGCAAGTATCGATAAGGCCATCGAGATGATGGGCGCCGGTGAGTATTACCAGGGCAGCGATAATCAGGGCGTTTGTCACCATGGGGGGGAAGATGAATTTCAGGACATACTGCAGGCCAAACAAGATGGCTCCCAGGATTAGGCCTACCAGTGGGAAGTAGGTTAGTGATTCCCCTGCCGGTTTATCGTCAACTTTGTGAGGTAACGGTGTGGGAAAGATGGTCAAAAACTGGAGGGCTGCCCAGAAACCCAATTTGTTATGCTCCTTTCTCTTCTGGTGTTTCTATGTCTGAGACACCAGCTTCGTTGAAGGTGGCCATGTGACTCAGGAGCTTTACCGCAGCTTCTGCCAGTGAGATACCCAGGGCGGCACCAGTACCTTCTCCCAGCCGCATGTTCAGATTCAGCAGTGGCTTCAATTCCAGGAAATTCAACATCAGCGCATGCCCTGCCTCTGCCGAAACATGTGAGGCAATCAGGTAGTCCCTGGTTTGTGGGCAAATGGCAGTAGCGATGAGCGCCGCAGCTCCGGAGACGAAGCCATCGATTACCACAGGGATTTTATGGGCAGCACCGGCGAGCATGACACCTGCCAGGCCGCCGATTTCGAAACCGCCGACCTTGGACAGCACATCTATGGGGTCTTTGGGATTAGGCTGGTTGGTAGCCAGTGCTTTTTCTATTACCTTGACTTTGTGTGCTAGCTGTCTATCGTCGATGCCGGTGCCATGTCCAGTGGTCTGGCTTGGTGAGTAGCCACTGATGGCGGCGAAGATGGCGCTGCTGGCGGTGGTATTGCCCAGGCCCATATCGCCGGTGCCGATGATGTTTAGTCCATTATTTTTTTCTGACGAAACGATTCCGATGCCAGCCTGCAAAGCATCTATCGCTTGCTGGCGGGTCATTGCTGGTTCTTGCGCCATGTTTTTGGTGCCGAAATCTATCATCTTGCAGACCAGGCCGGGGAGTGATTCGAATCCGCCGACTACGCCCATGTCCACCACTATCACCCTGGCGCCGATATGTTTGGCGAGGACGTTGATGGCGGCGCCGCCGCCGAGGAAATTAAACACCATTTGCCTGGTGACTTCCTGCGGGTAGAGCGTTACTCCTTCAGCTACTACGCCGTGGTCAGCAGCCATGGTGACAATGGCTTTGTGTTCCAGACTGGGCAACATTTGGCCGGTGATGCCGGCTAACTGTATGGACAGCTCCTCTAATCTTCCCAGGCTACCGCGTGGCTTTGTCAAGTTGTCCTGTCGTTGCCGGGCTGCCGCCGTAGCCTTGGTATCAAGCGGCTTTATTTCCTTGAGTATTCTGTCCAGTGTGTTGGTCATTTGCTTTTCCCCAGGGCTATTTGGTAGATGTGGGGCATATCCAGGTTTTGCCTGACTATCTCAGCCAGCCTGTCATATTGCTGTTGTTTGTCCATGGCATTGCTATTGACTCAATGGAGCACCTTTTCTGTTGGGGGCAACAAAGGTAGTGGGCAGGTTGTTCAGGGGGTGGGGGTAGACATAGACATCGGCGCCGTAGACTTCTTTTATAGCCTGGACGTTGATTACGTTCTGGGGGGTGCCCTCGCTGTGGATTTTGCCATTGCTCAGCATCACCAGGCGGTCACAATACTGAGCCGCCAGGTTCAAATCGTGCAGCGTGGTTACCACTATCAGTTTTTGCTCTTTACATAGCTTTCGTGCCAGGTCAAGGGTTTCGATCTGGTAGTTGATGTCGAGGTGCGCGGTAGGCTCATCGAGGAGTATGGCCATTGGCTCCTGTGCCAGGGCGCGGGCGATGGTGATGCGTTGCCTTTCACCGCCGGAAAGCTCACCTATTCTGCGTTGTGCCAGTTGAAGGGTGTTGGTCAGTTGCATTGCCCTGTACGCGATGGCGTAGTCTTTCTCGGTCTCATATCTGAATAGTCCCAGGTGTGGGGTTCGCCCCATGAGCACCATCTCGAAGGCGGTGAATAGTTCGGGCAAGGGGGGGTTCTGGGGCACAACGGCTATCAGGCGCGCCAGCTTTGTCCGACTTGTGCCAGCTACGTTTAATCCATCGAGGAAGATATGTCCTGCGCTGGGGGTGATGACATGCGATATGCCCTTGATGAGCGTTGATTTACCTGAACCGTTGGGGCCGATGATGCCCAACATCTCTCCGGGCATGGTTTGGAAGCTGATATCGTTGAGCACAGTTCGCTTACCATAGCCCAGGCTGACGTGCTGCAATCGCAGGGTCAACATCAAAATATAGCCCTCTTTTTCTGTCGTAGCAGGTAGAGGAAGAACGGAGCGCCCAGGAAGGCAGTGATTATGCCTATAGGTATTTCGGTGGGTGCCAGCAGAGTGCGTGCTGCGGCATCGGCCAGGATTAAGAAGGTGGCGCCTGATAGCGTAGCCAGCGGCAGCAGAAAGCGATGGTCAGGGCCCCAGACCAATCTCACAGCGTGGGGGATGATAATGCCGACAAAGCCGATGATTCCACAGAAGCACACTGCGGCTGCGGTTATCAGGGTGGCTGCCGCCAGCAAAATCAACTTGACCTGTTCTACGTTGATACCCAGTTGCTGTGCCTGGTCCTCGTCGAGCTGCATGACGTTCAGGGCGCGGGCGTGTAGCCAGATGATGGCGATGCCGATGAATATATAAGGCGTTACCATTGCCACCTGCCACCAACTGGCCATGGAGAAGGTGCCGAGCAGCCAGGAGATGATGCCGTGCAGCTTGTCGGCCGAGGCTATCATCAGGTAATAGCTTATAGCTGAGAGGAAAGCACCCAGCGCCACGCCAGCCAGGATGAGGGTAGTCATGGGCAGAGTTTTGCCTACTCTGGCTATGAAATAGACGAAGGCAACGGCCAGAACAGCGCCAAGGAATGCCAGCAGGGGGATGCTAGCTGTTTGCCAGGTTGCTGGGAGCAGGAAGCCGATGACAGCTCCCAGGGCTGCTCCTTGTGCTACACCGATGAGGTAGGGGTCAGCCAGGGGATTGCGAAACAGGCCTTGGTAGGCAGTGCCGGCTACGGCGAGGGCAGCGCCGACCAGCCCGGCCAGTATGAGGCGGGGCAGGCGAATCTGGAAGATGATGGTCTCCACGCTGTTAGCCCAGGCTTGCTGAATATTGAGGAAGGGGATTTTGGACAGGAAAGCATCGCGCAATGTGGCCAGAGGGATATCGGTGCTGCCGACGGCTGTGGTAAGGATTATTACGACTATGAGGAGGAGCGCCAGGCCGACTATGGCGTAGAGCCGGCTGCGCAGCAGCGAGGGGTAGCCCCTGACCGCCTGTGGAATTGCTGCGCTTTTCAAAAGTTCCAGTGCCATTGTCTCAACAAAAATACCCTTACTTAGCAGAGCAAGGGTACGGTAAAAACAACAAATCCCGCCCCCTTACTCCGCGGAGGCAGCTTAACATTGGTGGGGTTGGTGTTCTGACTTTGACAGCAGGCGGGACTGTGCCGGAATTTCGCCGGCTTGCTGGCCAATTAAGCCCCTGGTTACCCTGGGGCACCCCCTTCTTGTCTATTCGATTGGTTACAGAGTATAGGAAAAGTGAAGGGAAGTCAATTAGAGAAGGCAATAGGCGTGAGGCAACAGGCAACAGGGGTTAGAAGTCAAAAGCTAAAGGGCAAAAAGTGCAGGGGGTGAGTTTTAAGTTGCATGTTGCAAGACATTAGAAACTGGGTGCCGATTGCCAGTTTCTAGTCCAGGGTTTAGGGTTTGGAGTCTCGAGCTGGGGTGGTAGGATTGTCACGACACTATCTCACAATAACAGGTGGAAATGGGCTCTTGATAGTGGCGGGATAAATTGATGAGCAAGCTTCACCTATTTGTTGCATTGCTTCTGTGGACGAAGCTATAATCTAGCTTAGCCTCTAAGAGAATGGAAGAGAAGAGATTCCCCTTGCGGTTGACAGCCGCCATACTGGTAGGGCTTTTTTTTCTGATTGCCCTTTGCCTGAGGGTTATCCCTCCTTTTGACAAGGTCTTTGTTGGCGATTGGATAAAATTCTCAGAGGTTGATGCCTACTATCAGATGCGGATAGTGGACAACCTGGTGCACAACTTTCCGCATCTGAACACATTTGATCCGTATTTGCTGTATCCTGAGGGGGGGAGGATTGGTGCATTTCCGTTTTTCAATT
>VGOF01000022.1 GCA_016875975.1 Chloroflexota bacterium
AGTATAACACACGGCTCATATGTGCGTCGCTCGTCGTTGCAAGTTGCAGGATGCAAGTTTCAAGTTGCAAGTAGCCCTTAGTTGTCCCCGATTGCATCGGGGCGACGTGGCAATCTCCTCCTGTCATTCTGACCCTGAACGATAGTGAAGGGGAAGAATCTCATAGTCCTTACCTCAGCCGTGAGATTGCTTCGCTTCGCCCGCAATGACGAAAGAGGCTGTCATTGCGAGGCACGAAGTGCCGTGGCAATCTCCTTGTTGACTCCTCGACTGTGAGATTGCTTCGCTGCCTGCCACGCTTCGCTCGCAGCTTCGGCTCGCAATGACAGGGGGAAGGAACGCAATGACAGCGGAAAAAAGTTCGCAACGACGGTTGCTGACTGCCGACTGCCGACTATTGACTGCCGACAGCCTGTTGCCTCACGGCTGTTGCCTCTCTCTTGCAACCTGCAACTTAAAGCTGGACATTTTGGTGGCAAGCAACGCCCGAGTTTGCTATAATACAGCTTGGCTCTGAGCCATCTCGCCTTGAACAAAATCCACATGGTTTCAACCACTAGCCAGAGCACGCAGGAGGTGCCAATTGGCTAAGTTTCAGTTTTTTCCCAGAGAAGCAGGCTTCTATGACCTGTTTGAGAAAAGCGCCGGCAACCTGGTGGTAGCCGCAGGCAAACTGGCTGACCTCTTCGACGACTATACTGACGTTGAGGCCAAGGTGAAGCGCATCAAAGCCCTGGAGCACGAGGGCGATTCCATTACCCACGAGATAATGCAGAACCTGCACCGCACCTTTGTAACACCAATCGACCGCGAGGATATAGCTCTGCTCTGCCAGCGACTTGACGATGTCATGGACTTCATAGATGGTGCCGCCAAGCGGACCCTTCTCTACCGCGTCAGCGAACCGACAGGAAGGGCCAAAGAGTTGGCTTCCATCATTCTCAGGATAACCTACAAGTTGAACGAGATTATGCCGCTTTTGCGCCGCGGCTCGCGGTACAAAGAGATACTGACTCAGTGCGTGGAGATAAACCGACTGGAGAACGAGGCTGATGAGGTGCTGCACGCCGCCCTGGTTGACCTTTTTGACAACAATAAAAACGTGCTTGACATCATCAAGTGGCGCGAGATTTATGAGCACCTGGAGAGCGCCACTGACCGCGGTGAAGATGTAGCCAACGTACTGGAAGCTGTAGTACTGAAGCATGCCTGAAGGCATAATAGCCCTGCTCCCTGTTTTGCTGCTGGTGCTGGCAGCAGAGTTCGTCAACGGCTGGACTGACAGCCCCAATGCCATTGCCACTGTGGTCTCCACGCGCGTCCTCTCGCCGGCACAGGCGGTCACCATGGCGGCTGTGCTCAATATCCTGGGCGCTATAGCCACCGGCACCGCCGTAGCCACCACCATAGGCAAAGGCTTTGTTGTGCCCGAGATTATCAGCCCTTCGGTAGTAGCCACAGCCATGCTCACCATCATCATCTGGAGCACGGTTGCCTGGCGCTTCGGCATCCCCACCAGCGAGAGCCATGAGCTGGTTGCCGCGCTCACCGGCGCCGCCTTTGCCGTGGGCGGGACATCTGTGCTGCTGGTGGAAGGATGGCAGAAGGTGCTCATCGGCATCGGCTTTTCCACTTTCCTCGGCTTCTCGCTGAGCATACTATTGATGACTATACTCTACTGGACGCTTAGGCGGGTCAGCCTGAGGAGAGTGCGAGACAGCTTCGGCAAGCTGCAGATATTGTCCGCCGCCTTCATGGCTTTCAGCCATGGCAGCAATGATGGGCAGAAGTTCATGGGAGTCTTCGCCCTGGCGCTGGTGCTGGGCGGCGTCATGCCCGAGTTCCACGTGCCCTTGTGGATTATCCTGGTCTGCGGCGTGGTAATGGGCCTGGGCACCGCCGTGGGAGGCTGGCGGATTATACGCACCATGGGCTTCAAGTTGACCAAGCTGGAGCCGGTGAACGGCTTCGCCGCCGAAACATCCGCAGGGCTGGCAATTCTGCTGGCTTCGCGCTTCGGCATCCCGCTGAGCACCACGCACTGCATCAACACCTCCATCATGGGCGTCGGCGCCACCAAGCGCCTCTCCGCAGTGCGCTGGGGCGTGGCTAAAGACATGGTCCTCACCTGGATATTCACCTTCCCCGTCTGTGCCTTCCTGGGCTGGGCACTAGAATCGGTACTGCAGACCATCCTGTAACGTCCGTGATGCGTGATTAGTGGCTATCGACTGCCGATTGTCGACCGTCAACAGAGTGACAACTTTTCCTTGTTTTCCTAGAACACGCGTGCTAGCATTATCCCTGCCATGGCGAAGTTACTGAAAGTGGCATTGGAGCAACAGAAATATGACCTGGCGGCCCATATCCTGGTCTATGGGCTGGTGAAGGCCAAGCACGATGGTAGAAAGCAAAGAGGAAAAAGGCCGAAAACGCGGCTTCTATAGTTATGCGCTGGACGAGGCTGAGCAGGTTGAATTGGAGGAGGCCAGGGGGATAGAGGGCCTGGACGAAGAAATAGCCATGCTACGCCTCAGGCTCAGGGAGATACTGGTCACCGAACCGGAGAGGCTTGACCTTCACCTCAGGATGGCAGAGGTTATTGCCCGCATGGTGAAGACGCGCTACCACATCAGCAAGGAACAGAAAAAATCCCTGAAACAGGCCATCGCCAAGGTACTCACCGAGATAGCCATACCGCTGGGCGTCAAAGCACTGGTCAAGTAGTCCGCTCGTCGCTCGTCACTATTCACCAGCCGATAGTTGCAACCGAAACAACATGCAGCTTCGACCATATCAACAGGAGGTAGCCCGCACCGTTCTGCACAGCATTCAGGGCAACCTGGGCCTGACCTTCTCCGTGGAAATCGCCCGCCAGGGAGGCAAAAACGAACTGTCGGCGCACCTCGAAGTTCTGCTGCTCACCATGCACATGGCTGCCGGCGGCAGTTCCATCAAGTGCTCGCCTACCTTCAAGCCCCAGACCATAATCTCCATGAGCAGGCTGAAGGAGAGGTTGAACGATTTTGGCTTTGCCGGCCTATGGGTGACCGAGGCAGGCTACATACTACGGCTGGGCAATGCCAGGCAAATCTTCCTCTCTGCCGACGAATCGGCAGCGGTAGTAGGCCACACTGCAGACATCCTGCTGGAGATAGACGAATCTCAGGATGTGGCCAGGGACAAATACACCAAGGAGTTCCGGCCCATGGCCTCGGCCTCCAACGCCACTACCGTCCACTACGGCACCACCTGGGACGACGCCACCCTGCTGGAAGAGGTGAAGCAGACCAACCTGGAGCTAGAGAAAAAAGATGGCATCAAACGCCATTTCCGCTACGATTGGCTGGAAATCAGCAAGTACAACCCTCATTATCAGGCCTTCGTGGAAGCGGAGCGGCAGAGGCTGGGCGAAGACCATCCCCTGTTCCGCACTCAATATGCCTTGCTGCCAATACGCAGCGGAGGAGGATTCCTCACCAGCCAGCAGATAGCCCAGATGATGGGCAGGCATAGTCGCCTGCACTGCCCCCAACAACCAGGAATATTTGTAGCCGGTATCGACTTCGCTGGAGAGTCAGAGCAGCTTGAAGATGAGGTGTTGACCCGCCCGGGACGAGATGCCACAGTCATCACCATCGCCCAGGTATTGACCCCTGGAGCAAACTCTCCCTACACGGAGCCGCTGATTCATGTTTTGGAGCACTATGCCTGGGTGGGCCAGAACCACGCCGCTCTCTACCCGCAAATGGTGGACATACTGAAAAACGTGTGGAACTGCAGGTGTGTGGTGGCAGACGCCACCGGTATCGGCGAGCCTATCGCCAGTTTCCTCCGCCGCTCCCTGGGCAACAAAATCGTCCCCTTCAAATTCACGCAGAAAAGCAAGTCGGAGCTGGGCTTCGACCTCCTGGCTGCGGTGAACTCGGGCAGGCTGAAGCTATACCGACAGGATGGTTCAGAAGAGTACCGCCAGGTATTATCTGAACTGGAAAGGGCTAGGGGCACTTACCGCCCGAATCAGACGCTTAATTTCTTCGTGGACGCAGCCGATGGGCACGATGACTACCTGATGAGCCTGGCCCTGGCGGTGCATGCCGCCGGCAGATGCCAGCCCCGCATAGCTAAAGGGCAGTCCCACAACCCCTAGCCACCAGTCGTAAGTTGTACTATTGCTGCCGACCATCGACCGGAAGCTAGTGCCTGCTGCCTCGCGCCTGTTGCCTACTGCTTATTACAATACCAAAAGGAGAGGAGAGGACTCTTGTCCTCTCCTCTCTTGCTATCCATTGAACAGGGATGCTAGATGAGACTGGGCAGGCTCTTGGCTGCGTCTTCCATATCGCGCAGGCGTCCAGCGCTCCTTCTGGGTAGCAGCAAAGGCTGAAGCCCTATCATAGTAGTCTCTCACCTTCTGTACGAAGGCTAACTGGGAGAAGATGATGGTCACTGAAACATCCTCTCCGCCTCTGGGGAAGTCGCCAGCGCGAATAACTGCATTCTCGGCCAGCTCCCGAAGATAATCACCCAGACCTTTGGCTATATCCATGGTCATATCTCTGGCCGGTGCAGCCAGCAGATAGAGCGCCCTGCCAGCATCTTCAGGGCTGACGCCAACGGAGAGTTCGCTCACTGCAGCATCCATAGCCTGCATAGCCCTCAGGCTCTCAGCGCCCTTCTCTTTATAGTGGTCTCTGGATACGTTCCAGGGAAGGCGAAATCCCCGCGGAATACCTGCGGCACCGGCGCCTATAGCCGTCCAGCCGTCGAGCGATTGCATGATATCGCCAGCATCCAGCGTCTTGGCACCAACGTACTTGAACCTGGTTATCTCGCCTGCACACATCATGTCATACCAGGGGAAAGCTATCTGAGCGTTTATTCGCTGCAGATTCATAGACAGGCTAGCATCTTTCCTGACATACCGCTGGTTATCCGCCAGGAAGACCGCATCTGCCACGGCTTGTATGGACTTGAGGCAGGTGGCCGTGTTGTATACACTTCTAAGCTCAGCCATCTCCTCGTGCTCGAAGGGCAGCACCACCAGCGCATAGACCGGTTTGCCTACGTAGCGCTCCTTCAGCATCTGGGCGATTACCGAGATAGCCCCAGAGCCGGTGCCGCCAGCTCCGCCGGCGACGAGCAGGAAGGCATGAGTCTGGTAAAAATTAGGCGCCGTTCTCACGGCATCTATTACTTTGTCTCCGTCTTCCCTGGCCAGCTCTGCGCCCATCTCGTTCACTTTGCCCACGCCGTGCCCCCAGGTCTTGCGCCCACCGATTAGAATGCGGTGCATATAGTCCGAGCTGATATTGGATAGACCTGTAAGGTCAGTCTGGTCGGTGTTCACAGCAAAAGTGCCGGTCAGTATGTTGATTCCCCACTGAGCACGCGCCTTCTTATTCAGGGCGACAAATTGGTCAGCAACTCGGGAGCCACACTGCCCTAGCCCGATTACCAATAATCTCATAGTTAACTCCTCGCTTTCCGTTCGTCAAACGGTTACCTTTCAAAATCTTAAGTGATAGTACCCCTTTTGTCAAGTTCGTCGTATCTATTTCCAACTGCCACGGCGGCGCATGGAGATAAAGCGCCACACCACGGCAATGATAACTATGGCAACCACCCCACCCAATACAATCATCCACATGTCCAGGGTGCCAATCTGGAGGAACTGGCCGCTAGTCCAGTTGCTTTCGTTCCCGGCTCCATCCACAGCCTTCACCCGCCAGTAATACTTGCCTCTGCCCAAAGCTTCCCCATCGCTCAGGGTGTATTCCGTCTGGGCCAGGTTGTCCTTGCGCAGTATCACAGTCGAGAAATCTGAGATCTGGCTTACCTCCAGGGTGTAGGCCACACCACTGGGGTCTTCCACCGCCGACCAATCAAACGGCACCTTGACATTCCCCCAAAGCCCCAGGCTGGCGCCAGACTCGGGCGACAATAGCTGGGGTATAGGCGGTGGTATTTGCTCTACGCTGAAGGCAGCAGAAGCCACCGAGGCAGCAGAATCAGTTACCGTGATAGTATGGTCGCCGCCTTTCCCCTTCGGTACCCTGAAACTGGCGGTGAAGCTCCCTTTTCCATCGGTGGCAGCACCCGAAGCAACCTGGGCCCCATCATAGCTTATGGTTATCACCTGATTGGCCGAGAAGGCCGTCCCATTGATCACTACCTCATCTCCCACAGCACCAGTTGTAGGCGTAATTCGCATGGCAGGCGAGACAACCACAATGGAATCAGCAATGTCAGCAGCCTTAGTAGTCTCCCCGGTGGCATCAATAATATGCTCCCCCCTGGGGCAAGGCGGGACTTCCAACTGGGAGGACCATGAACCCTTGGCATCAGCAGTAATGCCAGTTGCCACCAGTATGCCATCAAAGGTGATCTGGATGCCAGCTTCGTTTGCTCCAAAGCCAACGCCGCTAACCCAGAGCTTATCACCCACATGGATGGCTCCGCCCAGGTGTCCCGAAGTCATTTCGACCTTCATGCCAGGCGACACCCGGAACATGACCGCCATCACCTCAGCTTCAGGAGTAACAGCTCCATAGGCGCCAACACCATGAGCGCCTGTGGTGGAGGTCGGAATGGAAAAAGTAGTCTGCCAGGAACCTTTCAGGTCAGCCACTATGCCTGTCTTTATGGGCAACCCATCATAAACTACAGAGATGTTCGTCTCTGCGCTGTCAAAACCGGTGCCAGCCACTGTGGCCACCGTTCCAACCCAACCCGCGGTAGGGTTGATGCTGATTTCAGGAGTCACAGTGAATGTCAGGTCGGCAACTTCAGCAGAAGGCGTCATACCCTCGGCATCTATGATATGAGAACCACGGCTGCTCGCCGGCACCTTGATGGTCGCCTGCCAGCTTCCCTTGCTGGTAGCCCTGATACCACTTTCCACGGCGTTGCCATCGTACAGCACCTTGACCCCTGACTCGTTGGCGCCGAAACCGGTGCCACGAACTGTCACGCTCGAGCCTACGACACCCTTATCGACATTCATGGTAAGTAACGGCTTAACAGAGAAGTCCTTGTCGTAGGTTTTATCGGCTATCTTCAATGTCACCTTATGCTTGCCCCGAGTGGACTCGGGCACTACAAAGGTGATGCCCACGCATTTGTCATCTATCTTGCCCTGGCTGATGAGCTGAGGCGGGTCGCCCCAATAAATATAATAATTGCCCGTCCCGTAGACGCAGGGAGAAGGTATGGTCACCACGGTACCCATTACACCTTCGCTGGGACCCAGTGTCAGGGTACCATTGGCAGCAACAGGCGAAGAAAATAAAGATAAGACCCCAAGTGTCAAAAAAACTGACGCAGCCAGAGCCTTTGCCTTCATGAAGCGATTCTCCTCACGTATTCACGTATTGATGTTATCATAGCACAAAACAAGCGAAAGAATGCAAGTAACTTCATCAGGACAACATAACCTCAGAAGCCCGACTATACGTCTTTAGACAGTGTAGATAAGAACTCCGCATTTGTCTGCGTCTTGGCCAGGCGGTCAAGCAAACGCTCAGTGGCACCTGAACCGTTCCCAGAGTCCTCGGACAACATGCTGACGATGCGCCGCAGCAGCCATATCTGCTTGAGCGTCGTCTCATCCAGCAGCAGTTCCTCGCGCCTGGTACCGCTGTGCAGGATATCCATCGAGGGGAAGACTCGTTTCTCGGCAAGACGGCGGTCAAGATGCAGTTCCATGTTGCCGGTGCCTTTGAACTCTTCGTAGATAAGCTCATCCATTCGGCTGCCAGTATCGACCAGGCAGGTAGCCAGTATAGTGAGGCTACCGCCTTCCTCCGTATTGCGAGCTGCACCAAAAAATCGCTTCGGCGGATATAGTGCTACGGAATCGATACCTCCAGAAAGAGTACGCCCGCTGGGAGGCATGGCCAGATTGTAGGCACGCGTCAGGCGAGTGATGCCATCAAGTAAGATGACCACGTCCTTGCCCATCTCCACCAACCTCTTAGCCCGCTCCAAGGCAAGCTCGGCTACACGGGTATGGTGTTCCACAGGCTCGTCGAAGGTAGCTGCCACCACCTCCGCCTTAACCGAGCGTTTCATATCGGTGACCTCCTCAGGACGCTCGCCAATTAGGCAAACCATGATGTGAGGGTCGGGGTAGTTGGTGATAATAGCATTGGCTATCTGCTTCAAAAGCACGGTCTTGCCTGCCTTGGGCGGTGACACAATCAATCCGCGTTGGCCGCGGCCGATGGGGGCTATCATGTTGATAAGTCGAGTCGACAGGTTTTGGGGAGTTGTCTCCAGATTATACAGCTTGTCAGGGAATGTAGGAGTTAGCCCATTAAAATGAATCCTGTACCTCGCCTGCTCCGGGTCCATATTGCTGATTGCCTCCACCCTCAGCAGGCTGCAGTACTTCTCCCCGTTCTTGGGCGGTCTTCCCTGGCCAGAGACATAGTCACCACTCCTCAAGCCAAACCGGCGTATCTGGGAGTTGGAGACATATACATCATCCTGGCTAGGCAGCAGAGTCTCCTGGCGCAGAAAACCATAACCCTCTTCCAGAATATCAAGGATTCCACTGACAAAGAGATATCCCTGCTGCTCAGTCTGCGCCTGGACCAGCCGCATGATAAGCTCCTGCTTTTTCAGTCCGCTGTAGCCATCGATTCCCTGCTGCTTGGCTATCTCGACCAGTTCTTCCCTGGTCTTAGCTTCAAGTTCAGATACATTCATCATAGTAAACCTCTCACAGAGTTATAATTCGCAACCTAATACACCGACCGCATCACAGGCGCTTTCCCTTGCCCATCACCTTCTCCCAATCCTCCAGGAATCGCACCACGCCGACATCGGTCAATGGATGTTTTATCATCTGCACCAGCACCTGGTAAGGCACTGTGGCGATATGCGCACCTAGTTGTGCCGCCTCCACGCAGTGCCTTGGATGTCTGATGCTGGCAGCAATAACCTCTGTTTTTATGTATGGGTACTTCTGGTACACTTCCACAATATCTTTAACCAACCCCATGCCATATTCTCCTATATCATCCAGCCTGCCCACGAAGGGGCTGACATAGGCCGCCCCAGCCAGGGCTGCCAGCAGTGCCTGGTTCACCGAAAAACATAAGGTGAAATTGACCTTTATATTCTCCCTGGCCAATTGATGTGTGGCCTCCACGCCTTCAATGGTAGCCGGTATCTTCACCACCACGTTCTTGGCCCACTTAGCAAGCTCCCTGGCCTCAGCCACCATCCCGTTGACATCCTGGCTCAGCACCTCTGTCGAGACCGGCCCCGGGACAATGGAACAGATTTCCTGGACAAGGCGCTTGTAGTCCACCTTGCCTTCCTTCGATACCAGGCTGGGATTAGTGGTAACACCGGTGACCACTCCCAACCTGACGCCGTGGCGGATATGTTCTACATTTGCTGTATCTAGGAATAGACGCATGTGCTTCTCCTCCAAACCGCTGATAGCTAAATTCCTATGTCAGCGGCAATGTTACTTGAGTGCCTTCGACCAACGTCTCTTTAGCTGCGCCGACGAAACTGGCAAACAGAGGATGAGGCCGGTTGGGACGCGACCTGAACTCAGGGTGAAACTGGCAGGCGACCATCCAGGGATGGTCTTTGACCTCAACTATCTCCACCAGCCTGTTATCCGGAGATAAACCGCTGGGCATAAGCCCTTTCTGACCCAGTTGCTCTCGGAAGTTGTTGTTGAATTCAAATCGGTGGCGGTGCCGCTCATAAACTACCGTATCGCCATAGGCCAGCGCTGCTCGGCTGCCCGGAACCAGATGGCAGGGATAAGTGCCCAACCTCATAGTACCACCCATCTCCGTAACCTCCTGCTGCTCCGGCAGCAGGTCGATAACAGGATAAGGGGTCTTGGGGTCAAATTCAGTGGAGTTGGCCAGCTCGTTGTCAAAGGCATAACGGCCGAACTCGATAACCAGCACCTGCATTCCCAGGCAAAGGCCCAAGTACGGTATCCCCTTCTGCCTGGCATACCTGGCAGCAACAATCATTCCCTCGATGCCACGGTATCCAAAACCGCCAGGGACAATGACGCCCTGCGCCGACTTCAGCACGTCGAGACTGGCGCCGTTTTCCAGGTCCTCCGAGCGTACCCATTGGATATCAACCCTGCGGTCATGATGCAGACCCGCATGACACAAAGCTTCGCGCACGGAATAATAGGCATCTCTCAGTTCCACATATTTCCCCACCAGCGCCACGGTAACTGGTTCCTTGGGAGCCTTCAGTTTGGATACCATGGTGCGCCAGTCATCCAGGATGGCAACTGTGGCGCCAAGCCCCAGCCGCTCCGCTACCCAGTCACCCAGGCCAGCATCCTCCAGCATCAAGGGCACCTCGTAAATGGTCTCCGCAGTGACCAATGGCACCACTGCCTTTTTATCCACGTCACAGAACAGCGAGATTTTATCCTTTATGCCCTGGGAGATTTCAAAGTCGGCACGACACAGCACTGCATCCGGCTGGATACCTATACGCCGCAGCTCATTGACACTGTGCTGAGTAGGCTTAGTCTTCAGTTCGCCGGTAGTAGCGATGTGAGGCAGGAAAGTAACGTGGATGTAAAGGACGTTGTCCCTCCCCACCTCATTCCTCATCTGACGTATGGCTTCCAGAAACGGCTGCCCTTCGATGTCACCGACCGTACCACCAACCTCGACGATGACCACCTCGGCCCCCGAAAGTTCAGCCACTTCACGCATCCTGCGCTTGATCTCATTGGTAACATGTGGCACCACCTGTATTGTGCCACCGAGAAAATCGCCACGCCTCTCTCCGGCAATCACAGCAGAGTAAATCTGCCCCGAAGTGACATTAGAGGCGGAGGTTAGGTCAACATCTATGAACCTCTCATAATGGCCAAGGTCAAGGTCGGTTTCAGCACCGTCCTGGGTAACAAATACCTCGCCGTGCTGGTAAGGAGACATGGTGCCGGGGTCAACGTTCAAATAAGGGTCTAGTTTCTGCACAGAGACTGATATACCACGGCTTTTCAGCAGCCGGCCAATGGAAGCCACCACAATGCCCTTACCTACCGAGCTGACGACGCCTCCGGTAACGAATATATATTTACTCATAATCAAAGAGCGCTGAAAAAGTTCTCCATGTCTTTGCGAGCAAAGTGAAGCAATCTCCCCTCGAGATTGCCACGTCGCCCCGACTTGTCAGAGCTCCCCTCAATGACACAGTATTCTTCAGCAAACATGCGTTGATTAATCGGGAAAACGCATAAACGGCTGGAGATTAATCTGAATCTCATCTGCGCAACGAGATTTTCAAGCAGGCGAACTCAAGTTCTGCCATAGTCAGGTTCTCGTTATAACTAAACGAACATATGTATGTCCATTATGGGGATACTTAAATGAAGTTGCCGATTCAGGCCAGAGGTAAGAGGTTTTTTATCATTATATGGGCTATACGGGGGCTTGTCAAGCTGCGCGCCGGCGAGACATGACTAACAAAACGACCACTGCAATAATCAAAACACTGCCTGCAGCTACAACCACCCAGGCCCACAGCGGAACTACCTGAGCCGGGGATGGTGGAGTTGCTGGCGCTGGAGCCTCCATAGTATGGAAAGTGAAAACCGCACTCCAATCGCTGGGAGTCGGCTCTACAGCCATAACTCGCCAGTAATAGCTCGTGCCGTACTCCAGGGTCCCCTGGTAGCTATAGGCGCTGGTTGTAGTATCAGCTTGAGCCATTATCTGGGTCATGGCAGCATCTCTGGCTAATTGAACCCGATACTTGATGGTATCCTTGAAAGGCGTCCACGAGAAAGCCGTCTCTGTGACCGAGCACCCTGTACACTTATCTATAGGCGACAAAGCCTGTATGCCATAACCAGGCGTGCGAGCACCCAGCCCCGACTTCACAGTGAATTTGTACACCGGGGACCAGGGGCTGAACATTATCTGGCCTGTAGCAGCACGTGTCGCTCTGAACCGCACATAGTATTGGTGGCCAGCTTCCAGCACGCCGTACAACCCCACAGCAGAATTGAACGGACTACCCACACCGATCCGTCCCCCGGCCGGGAAATACGCTCCAGGGGCTGTAGGGTCCGCAGGCACAAATCCTCGAGACGTGGGGTCAATACGAGGAAACGGGCCGGTATCAAGCACTATGATACTGAAACCCGGGTCCTTGGCGATTTGCACCTGGTACTCGCTGGCCAGGCAAAGCTGCTCCCAATTCAGGTCAATCTCATCGTTTCGGCCAGACACAGGGTCAAAACCCACCAGCCTGTCGCCGATACCATCAATATCAGTGCTATTAACAACGACCGTTGCCGACCGTGTTATACGCCCGAAATCATTGGTAGCTGTCACAGTATAAGTGGTGGTGGTTGAAGGCGATACCTGCACATCGCCCTTGGCTATGGTGCTCGAGCCACTGCTGTCAATAGCTGGCGCTATAGTTAGTTCCCTGGCACCAGATATATCCCAGCTAAGAACAGCCGACTGCCCGGCATTTATGGCAGACGGCATCACGCTGAAGGAGTTGACAACAGGCGGCAGGTTCTTAGCAGCCTCCGCGGCATCCTCGGTAGCTGCAGCTACCGGTGCCGTCACCGGGCTCGTTCCCTTCGGTAGAGCGACGCATCCACCGGCAGAGCTGACCAATACAGCCAAAGATATCACGGCCAATGTTAAATGGAATTTCCTCTTGTGCATAACCAACCCCCGACAGTGAAATAGTATAGTAGTGTAAAAGGAACGTGTCAAGCCGCCAAACGACTCGTCTCTCGTCGCTCGCAACTCGTTTCTCGTAGCGCGGGGCTTCAGCCCCCCATAGCGACCCTAAAGAGCCGCACCACCACCATCGCCAGGAACATCCCCCTTTGTCATTCTCCCTCCGTCATTCTGAGCGTAGCGAAGAATCTAGACCCTTCCCCTTCACTACGTTCAGGGTGACGGGCATGCAAGGAGACCGCACCACTGTGTTTC
>VGOF01000023.1 GCA_016875975.1 Chloroflexota bacterium
CAAGGAGGAGGTCGCGAGTTCGAATCTCGTCTTCCGCTCCATTGTATTTTAGGGCGGCGTAGCCAAGTGGCAAGGCGGGGGTCTGCAAAACCCCTATTCACCGGTTCGAATCCGGTCGCCGCCTCCAATCTTATGCCGAGGTGGCGGAATGGCAGACGCGGCGGACTTAAAATCCGCTCTCCGCAAGGGGGTGTGGGTTCGAGTCCCTCCCTCGGCACTTACGATGAGTTGTCTCGTTTTGTTGGATTTCCCTTACCCGGAATATTTTTTGTTTGCCCACTGTGTTCAATGTGTGACTGTGTGGAATTAGTGGTCATCAGTAGGCTATGATTGGCAGGGCAAACTGAACTGGAGCCGATGAGTTGCAGCAGAGCAAGTGTTCTCACTGTGGTGCGCCTAGCGCTCCGGGGCAGCGGTTCTGCCAGTCCTGCGGTGCTCTGCTAGGTGCTAATTGTGCCTTTTGTGGTGTCCCGCTTAGGCCGGGCCTAAAGTTCTGCACTAACTGCGGTGCTCCTATGGGAGGGGGGCCTCAGCGACAGGGGGCGGCAACGCCAAATCCCACAGGCCTCTCGCCTTCTCTGGTGCTTCTTCTGGTGGTGGTGTTGACTGTCTTTTTTGCGGGCGTTGGCGGACTAATTTACTGGCAGCTTGGGCAGGACAAAGCCAAAGGTGCCGGGCCAAAGATTTCAGATATCAGGGTTAGGCACATAGGCCTAACCTCTGCTACTGTTGAATGGAAGACAGATGTGCCTGCCAGCAGCCAGGTGGAGTACGGCAGAACCAAGGCGTACGGTTCTTATGCGCCACCGGACCCCAAGAACGACCCCACCAAGCAATCGACGGGAGCTACCTCTCATTCAATACTTATCAGCCCGTTAACACAAGGAACTACATATCATTTCAGAGTCAGGTCAAAGGATGCCAAAGGCAATGAAGCGGTTTCGGCTGAGGACAGGACATTCAAGACACTGCAACCGGGGAAGGAACGATATAATCCTTCCCTTTGATTGAGGTGGGGTTGGAGTTGGGTATCATGCGGTTGGAGCGCTAGCTGGTTAGGTCGAATAAGGAGGGGGTTGCTGCTGGCCTGGCAGTTCTGGGAGCGCATCTTTTGGTAGTTGTCGTAGTTTGCTTCCGCCCAAACTTGCTCAGCCATTCTGTTTCCGGGTCGGTGACACCGGGATTAGCTCCTACTAGCTTCCTTGTTATGGCTGCTTGATGGAGGGCGTTAAGCATCCGCACCGTGAAATAGCCGTCATCTTCGGCAAGTTTTAGGCTGGCGATTTTCCTCTGTTTCTTGATCCAGGGCAGAGCCTGGAACTTTTTGGAGCGGCAGACCGGCTCGTTGCCGTACCAGATACCGTGGGCTACGGAGTCTTGCAATAGTGGACAGATTGGAGCTTCGGGGGATTCACAAGGCTCGAAGAGGTTACATAGTTTCTTTTCCACTGCTTTGCTTCAAGTTCTCGCTAATTGGCGTATCTGCCTCTTTAGCTTCATTATATACATTATTCAAAGGAATGCAAGTAGAGTAGCATTTTCCTGGCACTTGTGTTGGTGGAGAGGTCGCCACGCTTCGCCCGGATGCCAGTGCACTGGCAATTTAGTCTTTATTTTCTGGCAATAGTTGCTATTACGGCCTTTTCGATTTCTTCTGCGGTGAGGCCGTATTTTTGGAGTAGCTCATCGGGCTTGCCTGACTTGGCATAGATGTCGTTGATGCCGACGAATCCCATGGGCACTGGTTTTTGCTTGGTGACTATCTGTGCCACCCTGCTGCCCAGGCCACCGTGTAGCAGGTGTTCTTCAGCGGTGACGATGGCACCTGTTAGGGAAGCAGCAGTGACTATTGCCTCTTCATCCAGTGGTTTCAGGGTATGCATGTTGAGCACGCGGCAATCGATTTTCTGTGATGTCAACTTTTCGGCAGCCTCTAATGCTTTGGCCACCATGATGCCGTTGGCGATAATAGTGGCGTCTTTGCCGCTTCTCAAGGTCACAGCCTTGCCTAGTGTAAACTTGTAGTCTTCCTTATAGATGTAGGGGACCTTGGGACGTCCCAGTCTGAGGTAAAATGGGCCTTCAGTGGTGATGGCAGCCTTTACTGCGCCTACAGTCTCGATGGCATCGGCTGGTACTACCACGGTGAAGCCTGGAAGTGCGCAAAGCAATGCTAGGTCTTCGATGGCGTGATGGGAAGCACCATCCTCGCCCACCGTGATGCCTCCATGCGTGCCTACTACCTTGACGTTGAGCTTTGGCTGTGCAATGGACATCCTGAGTTGGTCGAAGCAGCGACAGGAGGCAAAGACAGCAAAAGTGGCGGCGAACGGTATTTTCCCCGAAGCTGCCAGGCCAGCGGCTATACCTATCATGTTCTGCTCGCCCAGTCCGCATTGGAAGAAGCGCTTTGGGAATTGCTGAGCGAAGTACTTGGTCATGGTAGAGCGGGACAGGTCAGCATCCAGGGCAACTACATTCGGGAATTCCTTGCCAAACTGCGCCAGGGCTTCGCCGAAGGCTTCGCGTGTGGCTTTCTCTGCCGCCATGCTATTCCAACTCCTTGAGAGATGTCTCTAGTTCTTGTGCTGAAGGCGCCTTGCCGTGGAAGTCCACATTGTTTTCCATGAAGCTGATGCCTTTGCCCTTGATGGTGTGGGCGACAATCACAGTGGGTTTTCCTTTGAAGTCTCTAGCTTTTTTCAGAGCTTCTAGAATCTGGTTCATGTTGTGGCCGTCGATTTCTAGGACGTGCCAGTTGAAAGCGCGCCATTTGTCGGTCAGGGGTTCCAGTCCCATTATGTCGCAGACGCGGCCATCTAGCTGAATGGCATTGTAGTCGATAATAGCTGTCAAGTTGTCCACGTTGTGATGTGTGGCGAACATGGCTGCTTCCCAGACTTGACCCTCGTCGCACTCGCCATCGCCGAGGAGAACGTAGACGTGGTAGTCGCACTTATCTAGGCTACCGGCCAGAGCTATGCCGATGCCGACGGAAAGCCCTTGTCCCAGGGAGCCGGCAGACATCTCGACACCGGGCGTGAGGTTCCTATCGGTATGTCCCTGAAGTCTGCTGCCCAGTTGTCTCAGTGTAGAGAGTTCTTCGATAGGGAAATAGCCACACTCAGCCAGGGCAGCGTAGAGGATGGGTGCGGCATGGCCTTTACTCAATATGAAGCGGTCACGGTCTGGCCAATGTGGATTTTGGGGGTTGTGCCGCAGCGTCTTGAAATACAGAGCAGTAATGATATCAGCAGCGGAGAGTGAACCGCCGGGGTGACCGCTTCCGGCAGTAGCAATCATACTGACCACATGGCGTCGCAGGTGGCGCGCCATTTTCTCCAGTTCTGGCACTGACAGGCTGAGTTGAACTTTTGTATGCGGCTCAGACATGGCTTGTGCTCTCTATGGCGGATTTTGAAATTATATGGCAGTAGGGTACGAATTGTCTATGCTGAGTGAACTTTGTTTACCGGTTACGCCTCTCTTTGGCTATCTTCTGGAATAGGGTACAGGCTTCAGTACACAGGCCGGATTTCACCTGAACATTGTCGCCGAGTTCCAGGTATTGGTCGGTCTTGGCATCATAAGCTGGCCATGGTGGCAATTCCTTCTGGTTGGGGTCGCCGTTGGCGGCGAACTGTGTCCAGTAGCGCATCATTGTTTCTGAAAGTGCCCTGTCCGTGTCATCAAAATATGTCTCCGGGTCTGGGGTGGGCAGTATGGGTACGAGGTTGCCGAAGACGTAACCTATCTCCAGAGCATGGAAGGCGCCAAGTTGGGTGGCTCCTGGGGGGACACGGGTGAACTGATAGAAGTAGGCCTTGGCTGGCACCTTGTCCATGGCAGCAGCATAGGCTTTAGCCGGGCAGGTAAAAGCGTAAAGCGTCAATACTTCTTTGGCGGATGTTTTGGCCTGCTCGTCATTAGTTGCAGGATACATAGTCAACACCTGCTGGGCATATTCACCGGCGGTCCCTTTTACATATGATTGGTAGGAGTCTACGGTTGTTGTTAGTCTAAGTTGGAATAGTGCCCATTCGTCTGCGTTGGAGCCGAGCAGGTAGGGGATATCGTGTTGTTTGCCTGCTTCGAAGATGTTCAGTGGCATGTCGGGCAGTGCCCAACCATCCACAATGGGTCCGTACCTGTATCCGGTGGAGAGGTAGTCTGTCGGTGGCTTCCCCTTAGCCATGATTTCCTCGGCACTCTTGGTGCGCATGCAGGCTATAGGGTCAGGGGCTGTATCACAGCCCAGGTCCTTGGCCAGGCGTTCCCCCTGATTTTCTGCTGGTTCAATGCCGAATCGGGTTTCTCTGATATGTGCTAGGAGTCCCAACTCAGCCAGGCTCTGGGATATGGCTCGTTGAAATAAGCCTTTGGCCAGAGGCGATGCCATGAGACAGGCAACGCTGATTGCTCCTGCTGACTCGCCAAATATGGTAATGCGGGTGGGGTCGCCGCCGAAGGCTGAGATGTTCTTTTGTACCCATTGTAGGGCTGCAATTTGGTCAAGGATGCCGTAGTTACCTGAGGAATTGTGCTCTGATTCTTTGGAAAGTAGGGGGTGGGCCGTAAATCCCATTGTACCTACTCGATAGTTGAAAGTGACTACGATTGCGCCGTGGTTGGCAAGGTTGACACCATCATAGAGAGGAGTCGAACCTGAGCCAAAGCGGAAACCGCCACCGTATAGCCAGACCATGACTGGCAGACGGTCGCTTTGCTTTTTAGCCGGTGTCCAGACGTTGAGGTAGAGGCAGTCTTCGTTGCTGTTTGTGGGTGGTGGCCCCAGAGCTGCCCACTGGTGTGGTACCGGGCCGAATTCGGTGCACTGTCTTATGTCTTGCCAGGGTGCTACTGGTTGTGGGGGCTTCCAGCGGAGGTTGCCTACTGGTGGTGTGGCAAAGGGGATGCCCTTGTAAATCCTGAGGCCGTCGATGATGGTTCCTGAGACTAATCCTGAGTCGGTCTGTATCGGGTCTTCAAGGGTAGCTGAAGTGGGAGATTTGGATGGGGCGCAGGAGATACCGACGACAGCCAGGAGAATCAGGGTGGTGAGCAAGAAGCGCGTGAGCCTCGTCATAATCTGCCTCCTTGTAGTATGGCTTTGCCTAGCTGTCGATAATAAACAAAGAAGTGCTTTGTGTCAATACGTTCTGGTTGAGAAGCTGGATTTGGTTCGACTATAATGCTCCTGATGATTATCGATTTTCATACCCATGTTGTATCGCCCAAGATGAAAAAGGACCGCGATGAATATGCGGCGCGTGATGCTTGCTTTCGTGAGCTTTATTCCCAGCCGAAGGCCAAGCTGTTCACGGCTGAAGAGCTTATTCAGAGCATGGACGAATGTGGCGTGGACATGTCTGTCATCTTGGGCTTTGGCCTGGTGAGCCACCAGATGTGCCAGGAGATGAACGACTATATACTGGATTGTGTAACTCGCTATCCGCAGAGGCTCATCGGATTCTGTGTGGTTCAACCTAATGATGTAGGTAAGGCGGTTAAAGAGGTTGAGCGCTGTGCTAAAAGCGGAGCAAAGGGAATCGGTGAGATGAGGCCAGATGTGCAAGGCTTTGACCTGGGGAATGCGGAAAACATGGAGACTGTGGTGGAAGCTCTTATGGAACACGACCTGATTTTCCTGACACATACCTCAGAGCCAGTGGGGCATCACTATTTTGGCAAGGGTGTGGTCAGGCCAGAGACGGTTTATCCTTTCATAGTTAGCTTTCCGGATTTGAAAGTTGTGCTGGCTCATTGGGGTGGTGGCTTGCCCTTCTATGCCTTGATGCCTGAGGTGGAAAAAGCGATGGACAATTGTTATTTCGACACTGCTGCCACACCATTTTTGTATAAGCCGCAGATTTTCAAGCACGTGAGCGACATAGCGGGCAGCGACAGGGTGCTTTTCGGCAGTGACAATCCGCTGCTTTCGCCGAAGCGCATCATGGATCAGATTGATTCTGTTGGTTTGGTGCAGGGGGTTAGGGAGAAGATACTTGGCGGCAATGCCAGGAAGTTGTTAGGTATTTAGTCAATGCTTGGTAGTGACCATGGATGGTTAATGTGGCTTTAATGAGTACTGCGCAGGTCAGGTCATTTATTGCTATAGAGTTGCCGGACGAAGTCAGGTCTGGTCTACGCAAATTGCAGGGCGAGCTGAAATCTCCGGGGGATAATTTTGTGAAGTGGGTAGCTCCAGATGGAATTCATCTCACTTTGAAGTTCATGGGGAATATCCCTCAGCAAAAGGTGGGGCAGATTGTTAGAATCTTGGAACAGGCTGTCCAGGGGGTGTCGCCGTTTCGGCTGGTGGTTAGTGGGGTGGGGGCTTTCCCCAACCTAGGGCAGCCTCGTGTTTTGTGGGTGGGTGTTAGTGGTGAGGTTGACAAGTTGCTGACGGTGCAGAAATGCATTGATGATGGGCTGGTATCATTGGGATTTGTCAAGGAAATGCGGCCGTTTACTCCGCATCTGACTTTGGCGCGGCTGCGAGAAGGGGCTTCGTCTGGCGATAGAGGTAGTTTCGGTGAAATTGTGACCAGGAAGTCGCCGAAGTTCAACTATGAAATGGTGGTGGATGGCGTCAACTTAATGAGGAGCCAGCTTTTGCCCAGTGGTGCGGTTTATAGTCGTCTAGCTGAGGTGAAGCTGGGACAATCGTAATTTGCCAGGGCTGTAGAACCTATTGTATACTTTAGAGTTTGGAGGAGGTGGAAAGTGGAAAATAATTCCTTTCCAAAATGCCTAAAATGTAAGGTCGGAGATCTATTGCCACTATCTGATTTCGGTAGTCAGGGGGCGGCGATTCACTACAAGGCTTGGGTATGTTCCAATCCTGATTGTGGATTTAACATCAAGATCAGGAATGGTGACGTATATCTTAATGAGCCTATCTTCAGCGGCACGGGTCCTAGCCCGCGCTCGCGCGTGTAGTAGATAGCCACAACTGCTGATTTCGTCCTTGTAGCTTTTGGGGTGGTTGCTTTGCCTTTGTTGTCAGGCCAGCTCCAAGAGGTGGTGGTTGATTTCTTTTTTCCGCGTCGTTGCCTTGGCTGCGGGAAATTAGGCAGCTTTCTGTGCGATGGCTGTACTAGAACGTTGCCGCGGTTATTGCCACCTTTCTGCCAGAAATGCGGTAAGCCAGGCTCAAGTGGTGGGTTTTGCCCTGCTTGCTGGGGCAGCTTTACAGGTATCGATGGCATTCGCTCGCCCTTCCGGTTTGAGGGGACGATACGCCAGGCAGTTCATGCACTGAAATACGACAACCTCAGGGCTATATCCCCTTATCTGGCTCGGTTGGTGCATAATTATCTGCAGTCAAGCCCAGTGCCCGGCGATGTACTGGTGCCAGTACCGCTCCATCCTCGTAGGCTGAGGCAACGGGGTTATAATCAGTCAGTATTATTGGCTCGTGAATTGGCCAAGTTGAACGGCTTGCCAGTAATAGAAGATTGTCTCTGCCGCTCTAGGAATAGCTCGCCGCAAGTGAAGACCTCAACAATGGAAGAGCGCAGGAATAACGTGATTGATGCTTTCATCTCTCGTAATCAGAAACTGGCGGGAGCTGGTATTATACTAATTGACGATGTCTGCACCACTGGTGCTACGTTAGAAGCGTGCGCTTGTGCTCTTAAGAGTGGGGGTGTTGCAACTGTTTGGGGTTTGACGCTGGCCAGAGAAATTTAAAGCAAGGAGTTGAGAAGATGGAACTGGAAATCATTACCAGAAATCTGAAGGACATGGAGACAATCGAAGGTTATGTTAATAAGAAGATAGGGAAGTTGAGTCGGTATCTGCCTAGCATCAATGGGGGCAAAGTCGAGATACGTGAAGAGAAGACGCGTTCGCCCCAGCAACGCTTTACTGTTCAAGTGACTTTGAATAGTAAAGGCACTCTGCTGAGAGGAGAGGAACGGGGAGATAGCGTGTACGCGGCTGTGGATGCTGTTTATGAGGTGATGTCCCGCCAGATAGAACGATTCAAGGGGAAAAGGTATCGGAAAGGCCGGGGTGCTCCATTGCGGCCGGTGCTGGTGGAGGAAGCTGAAGATGCACCCAGGGTGGTGCGGGTCAAGCGGTTTTGGGCCAAGACAATGACCGTGGCAGATGCGGCAGAGCAGATGGAGCTTTTAGGTCATGACTTCTTCCTGTTTGTCAATGACGAAAATAAAGCGCTTAGTGTGCTTTACCGGCGTGATGATGGTGATTATGGGTTGATCGAGCCTGAATTGGGCTAATGTGGGTTAAGAGGTGGATATGAGCGAGAATAGCTCCAGAATAATAGGCAAGGCAAAGCTGATGCTGATGCAGGATGATATCACAAGGCAGAGCACAGATGCTATCGTCAATGCCGCTAATTCTGGTTTGATGGGTGGTGGGGGTGTGGATGGGGCTATCCACCGTGCCGGCGGTCCTGCCATTAAGGAAGAATGTAAGCAGATTATAGCCAAAATTGGGCGATTGGACGCGGGGAAGGCTGTAATAACTACGGGGGGTAACCTTCCATCGAAGTATGTGATTCATACTGTGGGCCCGGTCTGGCATGGTGGCAGCCGTGATGAGCCTGAACTGCTGGCGAGTGCCTATCGTGAGAGTCTGAAACTGGCTGCAGAATGCAAGCTGAGGAGCGTTTCTTTTCCTTCCATTAGCACAGGGGCATATGGCTATCCTGTGGCTGAGGCAGCGGAGATAGCCATAGAAACGGTTGTCTCTTTTCTGCGTGGTATGTTGGTCACACTAGAGGAAGTGTACTTTGTCCTTTTTGATACTGGAACGTATCGTGCTTATAGTTCGGTGCTGGACAAGCTGGTAAGTAAGTCTTGAAAGGGGCTCCTCTGAATTTGAGAGTATTCTCTACTCATTTGGGGTGGATGGGCATTGTCGGTTCGGCAAAAGGGTTGCGGCGATTGATTTTGCCGCGGGCATCCAAAGAAAAGGTACTTGGTGCAGTTGAGAACTCATGTTTGCCTGTCGATGGGAGTGATTCTGACTTTCCCGCCGATTTGCCCCAGCGATTGCAACGATATTGCAACGGTGAGCGTGTGGATTTCCCTGACCGGCTGGATTTGTCCGTGGCTACTCGCTTTCAGCAAGATGTGTGGGCGATAACGAAAAATATTCCCTATGGCCAAACTAGGAGCTATGGGTGGGTGGCTGTGCAGTTAGGGAAACCCAAGGCTATGCGAGCGGTGGGGCAAGCTCTGGGAAGGAATCCGTTGCCTATTATCATCCCTTGCCACAGAGTGGTCCGCAGCGATGGCGGGTTAGGTGGATTCAGTGGTGGATTGGATATGAAGAAGCTGCTATTGCGTCTGGAGAAGTCTTATCCTGGAGTCTGACCACAGGTAGTCTACTGCTTGACATAAGGATATGAAGCGAGTCATATTGGCCTCGGAGTCTCCCAGGCGGAGACAACTGCTGGGGCAAATCGGCCTCAAATTCCAGGTGGTACCGAGCAATTCGACAGAGGACTTGGGGTCAAGTGTGGAACCGCATGAGCTGGCAAAGTCGCTGTCGATGGAAAAGGCCTCGTCTGTGGCTAAGAAGCATAAGAACGCAGTGGTAATAGCAGCCGACACCTTTGGCGTCCTGGAGGGAAGGATTTTGGGTAAGCCAAAGACCGAGGGCGAAGCACGGGAGATGCTAGTGGCGATGAGCGGGAAAACGCATTCTGTCATCACCGGCTTTGCCATCCTTGATGCTGATGACGGGAAATCCATGTCCCGCTCGGTGGAGACCAAAGTGCGGTTCAGGGAGTTGACTGCAGGAGAGATAGAGGCCTATGTCCGGTCGGGAGAGCCGCTGGGTAAAGCTGGAGCTTACGCTATCCAGGGGTTAGGGGCGGTGCTCATTGAGAAAATAGAGGGCGATTATTTTAATGTTATGGGTTTACCACTGAGCGCCTTGGCGGAAAGCCTGAAAGAATTCGGAATCCGCGTGCTGTGATTTAGTTTGGTTTCACTGTATAGACTTTGCAGTGGCTGCTGCCTGCTCGCCGGCGACGTAGCCGGTGGAAAAGGCAGCCTGCAGATTGTAGCCGCCGGTTTCGGCATCGATATCTATCACCTCTCCACAGAGGTAGAGCCTCTTTATTAGCAGCGATTCCATGGTGCGTGGGTTTATCTCTTTGAGGGATACTCCGCCGGCGGTGACCATGGCCGACGCCAGGGGTAGCGGCTCTTTGATGTTGAAGCGCAGCGACTTGAGCAGCTTCACCAGACGCTTGCGCTCCTCTGCGGTAATCTGGTGGGCCTGTTTTTCGGGCGGTATGCTTGATATTTGCAGAAATGGTTGAATCATTTTCGGCTGTAGCAGTTCTGCCAATATGCGCTTGTAGGTTCGCCTGCCGTGGCGGTCGAAGTCGCGTTGTAGTTGTTCATCCAGTTGTTTTTGGGTTCTGTCTGGCAGCAGGTCGATGGCGATGCTGACCGGGCTGGTTTCCAACGCATCAACGATTGCCAGGCTTATCTGAAGTACAGTTGGGCCACCAACGCCGAAATGGGTCATCATCAGGTTGCCCAACCGGCTTTCAATCACAGGATGGCGTGGTTTTCTTCCTGCGCCTCGGCCTGAGTTGGCGGTTGGTGCCGGGAAGTCGTCGATTTGGTCGGCTGAGCACTGGTAGGCGGTGAGGCGCACGTTGCTCAGGCTCAGCCCCCGCATGCTTTGGGCAAGTTCTGCTTCCTGGACAGCCAGGGGGACGAGGCTAGGGCGCAATTTGATGATTGTGTGGCCCAAAGGAGCGGCCAGGCGGTAGCCATCTCCGCTGGAGCCGGTGCCAGGAAAAGAGGCGCCGCCTGTGGCCAAGATTACAGCTTTTGCTGGGTATGCTTTTTGCTCTGTCTGTATGCCTGTGACCTGGCTATCTTCTGCCTGTATGCTGGTTACTTTGGTGCCTGTTTCTATTTGCACATTGTGGTCAGACATGTAGTGTTGCAAGGCATTGACTATGTCCTGGGCGTTGTCTGAAGCGGGGAAAATGCGTCCGTCGGATTCAGCCCTGGTGACAACGCCGTAGCGCTTCAGCAGTGCCAGCAAGTTGTCTCGGAAGAAGCGATGGAAGGCGCTGCGCAGAAAACGACCGTTGGGGCCGTACATGGCGATGAAATCGTCCAGGGGCCTGGCATTAGTGAGGTTGCATCGTGTCTTGCCGGAGATGAGTATCTTTTTACCCGGCTGCTCTGTCTTTTCCAGCAGTAGGACTTCAGCACCCAGTTCAGCCGCCCTGCCGGCAGCCATCATGCCGCTGGCTCCAGCGCCGATGACGATTATGCGATTTTGAGACATAGGATAGTGACAAGTCTATTAGGCATTTGCTGGTTCGTCAAGCGGGGTTCGATGTGGAAAGCGGCTGCATTATTCAGGTTGGTGAGGTGGGTGATACAATGTAGGTGCAAACCGAAGGATGGGCATCAGCTTTGGATACTAAGAGCCTGGAGATACTGGAATTTCCCCGGATAAGGGAGATACTGGCCGACTTTGCTTCGTTTTCAGCCAGCCGAGAGTTGGCGCTGGGGTTGCAGCCGTCGGCAGACTGTGAAAGGGTTTTTCTGCTGCTGAAACAATCGGCTGAAGCACGGCACCTGCTCTCCCGTGAGCCTGAATTCTCCATCGGCGGAGTCCGTGATGTGCGTGAAGAGGCCAGGATGGCAACCCTGGGCAAGGTGCTGGAACCAACGAAGCTGGTAGAAATACACGATACCCTGGGTGCGGTTTCCCGATTGAGGAGCAGGCTGAGCAAGCTATCTAATGAGCTTCCGATGCTATGGGACATTGCCCAAGGCCTGGTTGAGCTGCGGCAACTGGAGAAAGACATCGGCAGCTCAATTGCGTCCAGTGGCGAGGTGCTGGATTCAGTTTCTCCCAAGCTGGCGAATATCAGGCAAAGGTTGAGGCAGGCGAGGGAGGAACTGCTGAAGCGACTCGATGGCATTATGAAGGGGCCTAAGGGGCGTACTATTATCCAGGAACCTCTTATCACCGAGCGGGAAGGGCGATATGTCATCCCGGTGAAGGTCGAGTGTCGCAGAGAGATTAAGGGCATTGTTCATGACGTTTCGAACACGGGCGCAACTGTGTTTGTAGAACCCTGGGCTACCATGGAGCTGGGCAATGAGCTAAGGGAGCTGGCGCTAGAGGAGAAACGGGAAATCGAGAGGATACTCAGGGAGTTGAGCAGTAAGGTGGGGGTGCATGAGACGGAAATCCGGCGCAACGTTGAGTTAGTTGCCGAGCTGGACCTGGCACTGGCCAAGGCTCGGTATGCTCAGAGGGCCAGGGCAACGGAACCGGCTATCACCTCTTTTGATGGTGAAAGGCAGGGTGTGGAGGGTGAATTTCCCGGTCTCTTGAAGCTGGTGGAGGCCAGGCATCCTTTGCTGGCAGAAAGGGCAGTGCCGCTTTCGGTGGAGATTGGTCGGGATTTCTCTGTTCTGGTGATTACTGGGCCCAACACCGGCGGTAAGACGGTGGCGCTTAAGACCATGGGGCTGCTTAGCTTGATGATGCAGGCTGGCATACCGATTCCTGCGGCTGCGGAGAGCTGCCTCCCGGTATTCGATAACGTTTTTGCTGATATCGGCGATGAGCAAAGCATCGAGCAGACCCTTTCCAGCTTTAGCTGGCATGTGGGGAATGTGGTGCGTGTCATCAATGGTGCCAGCAAGAAGAGCCTGGTGCTTCTGGATGAGCTGGGCACCAGCACCGACCCTGAGGAAGGCTCGGCTCTAGCGCGCTCTGTCTTGCTTCATTTCTTATCTCGCGGTACCTTGACTGTGGCTACCACACACTACGGCGCCTTGAAAGCCTTTGCCCATGCTACTCGCGGGATGCAGAATGCATCTTTTGATTTTGACCCTGTTACGCTTTCACCTACCTATCGTCTTACCGTGGGGATACCTGGAGGCAGCAATGCGTTGGCTACAGCTTCCAGGTTAGGCGTGCCGGCCGAGA
>VGOF01000024.1 GCA_016875975.1 Chloroflexota bacterium
CCGGCAGACAACAAGCGATAAATGAGTTCAAGTTGAGACGGAAAGATGGCAAGTACGTATATGTTGAGACTGAGGCATCGGTCATTCACCGTGAAGAAAAACCCATGGTAATCCAGGGGATAGCTCGTGATATCACCGAACGCAAGAACGCACAGGAGATGTTGCAGCAATCAGAGCAGAAGCTGAGGAACATATTTGAGTCCGTTGCTGACGGTGTATTCACCATGGACATGAATGGCGTCTACACTGAGGTCAACCAGGCTATGCTGGATATGCACCGACTGACCTCCAAGAATGACCTCATCGGCGTAAATGCTTTTGACTGCGTAGCGCCCAGCAATATGGAAGAGGCCAGAGCCGGCATGGAACAAACCACTAGAGAAGGAGCAATTGTAACCAAGCAATTTATCTCGCGTAGACTCGGAGACGGTTCCGAGTTCCCGGTCGAAATAAGCGCAAAATTGCTGACAGATGCCTGGGGCAACGCCACCGGATTCGTGGGGATTGCCAGGGACGTCAGCCAGCGTAAACAGGCAGAAGAAGAGAAGCGCCAACTGGAGCAGAAGGCACAGCTTGCCAGCCGCCTGGCTTCGGTCGGCGAGCTGGCGGCAGGCATCGCCCATGAGATTAACAACCCACTGACCAGCGTCATCGGCTATGCCCAGTTGCTGTCAGGCGAAGAGAACATACCTGATGATATGAGAAAAGACCTGAAAGCTATCATCGAGGGTGCCAACCGCGTAGCTGGCATCGTAAAGAGGTTGCTTACATTTGCCCGCCAGACCAAGCCGCAGCAAACACTGGTCAGCATCGCAGACCTCGTCACCAGCACTGTTGAACTGAGAGCCTACCACCTGAGAAACGGCAACATAAAGGTTACCACTCAGTTTGACCCCGAGCTGCCTGTTATCACAGCCGACCCCGGTCAACTGCAACAGGTATTCCTCAACTTGATTGTCAATGCCGAGACAGAGATGAAACAAGCACATGGCAAGGGCAAGCTGCTAATTACGACAGAGAAGGTGGGCAAGACAATACGGATATCCTTCAAGGATGACGGCCCGGGGATAGCCAAGGAGAATCTGGACAGGATTTTCCACCCATTCTTCACCACCAAGGAAGTGGGTGAAGGGACAGGGCTTGGCCTCAGTATATGCTACGGCATAGTATCAGAGCACGGTGGCAGAATATGGGCAGAGAGCCAGCCGGGCAAGGGAGCCACCTTCATCGTGGAGCTGCCAGTAGTTGCCAGAGCCAGTCAGCCAAAGCCGGCAAAACCAAAAGAAGAAAAGGTTCAAAAGGTGGCTAAGGCTAAGATACTGGCGGTAGATGATGAGCCTATGATTCTTCAGCTCCTCGGTCGCCTGTTGGCTGAGGAAGGGTATCGACTGGATACGGTAGATAACGCCGCCGATGCTATGAAGATGATAGACAAAGAAAGGTACAACCTCATCCTGCTGGACATCAAGATGCCAGATATGAGCGGCATTGAGCTATATGAACGCTTACAGAAGATAGCTCCTTCCCTGGCAAGAAGAGTGATGTTCATTACCGGAGATGTCATGGGGCCGGAAACCGAGGCTTTCCTGTCCCAAGCCAGAGCACCTTATGTCACCAAGCCCTTTGATGCCAGCAAGCTTAAGAAAGAGGTAAGACGGCTACTGTCCAGAGGCTAGTAAAAGGTCAATATCTTCCATGGGATAATCCCTGACATTAGCTGTAACCAGTATGGCGCCATACCCTCTAGCTACAGCAGCAATTAGAGTGTCGGCAATGGTCAGGGTTATCCCCTTCCTGGCAAACTCAAATCGGTAAACCCCCGCCACCTTAGCCATATCTTCAGATATTTCGTAGTAGTCAAGACCATTTATGAGCATATCAGCCTTGATGCGTTCGTCATTGTCCAACCCCGAATATAGCTCAGCTATATTGATACAGCATAACCCAAGCTCATGCCCCTGCAAAGCCAGCTTGGTAAGCAGCGTTACCACCGGTTGCCGCCCATTGAGGTGGTCGATGAGAGCGGTAGTGTCCAGAAGGTATTTAGCCACGCCTGCGATTTCCCGTCCGCTCGTCACTGCGCCTGCGAGATTCTTTAACCCATAGCACAACCTTCTCAGGCGTGCTCCATTCAGGGTGATTTTCAGTAGATAAAACCCCGGCGGTTCCACTTACAGCACTCAGCAACACGCCACGGCGCAATTTCTCCCTGATAGCCTCCTCTACAAAGCGACTCCGCTTTCTTTTGCCTACCAGCCTGTCGATTTCACCCACCAACTTGTCAGGTAGAATTATGTGAGTCCTCATGTGCAATATATCATCACACTAATAGTCACACTATTATTGCACACAACGATGTTAGCCGTCAAACTTGTTACTGGATTCTTGCACCGGGAACGGGTTATTCCAGAGTGCCCATAGCGATGCAGCTATGGGCCATGGAGCCGCCGGCGCGCATAGCCACCGCCACAAAAATAGCCTCAGCGATTTCCTCGTCAGTTGCGCCGGCCTTCTTTGCCCTCTGTGTATGGCCCTCAATGCAGTACGGGCACTGGGTAATGTGGGCACAGGCAACGGCAGCTAGCTCCTTTGTTTTTGTGCTCAGCTTGCCCTCAGAGAAGACTTTGCCATCAAAATCCAGATAAGCCTGCATCAACTCGGGCTTCAGCGTGAACATCCTGGCAGCCCTCTCAATGGCTTTCTTGCCGTAGAAATGTTCCTCCATTCTTATCCTCCTTTGCTGTAAAAAGAGATTACAGGGTGAATACCATGGCAAAAGCGATGCCCAGCAAAGCTCCGGCGATGACCTGGAAGTTGGTGTGGCCGATAAGCTCTCGCAGGCGCTGCTCAAACTCAGGGTTTACTTTGGCTTTGCCCTTGAACAGCTCATCCAGGAGACGGTTTAGCATCACAGACTGGTTGCCCACAGTCTGCCGGACGCCAGCAGCGTCATACATAACTATCAAGGCGAAGAAGGCAGCCACGGCAAATAGCGGCGAGCCTAAGCCTTCAACCACAGCTATAGTGGTAGCCAAAGCACAGACCAGGGCAGTATGGGAGCTGGGCATGCCGCCCATTGTGGTCAAATAAGAGAGCATAAAGCGCTTTTCCCTGATGGAGGCAATGACTAACTTGAGCACCTGGGCCACGACCCAGGCGGCTGCGGGCACCCAGATTATCTTGTTGGTGAGCAGTGATTCCAAATAATTACCTCTCTACTTAAGTTCACCCAGGAATTATAACACAGGGTACCGAAAGCGACGGCGACCAACTAGCCATACGGGAAATTAGAAATCCTAAGCACCAAATCCCAAGCATCTATGAAAAGGCAGCTTTTGTCACCGCAAGCCCTCCCGCTGAAGGGCGTGGCGGTCTCTGCCAGGCATCCATACCTGCCCATGCTGAGATGTCCACGTCGCCCTGATAAATCGGGGTTCCTCGCCATGACAGGCACAACATCGAGACTGTCACCCAAATTTGGGTTTTGAGCTTGTTTAGCATTTAGCTATTCGGATTCAGGATTTTGACTGCTGGGACTTCTTCCAGGCTTCGGCTTTGCCCATGACCTCGCTGGCATCGGTCAGTGATGTACCGGTGTACTGAGGCCCGGCCAGCATGATAGCGATTTCCCTGAGGCGCGATTCTCCCTCCAGCGTCTGCAGATGGCTCACAGTGCGAGAACCTGTGTCATCTTTGTGAACGTTGTAGTGGGCATCGGCAAAGGCGGCAATCTGGGGCAGGTGAGTGACGCAGATGACCTGCCGATTCTGCGCCAGCGCCCATAGCTTCTTGCCTATTATCTCACCACTTCTGCCACCCACACCAATATCTATTTCATCAAAGATGAGTATCGGCGTTTTATCTGCTTCGGAAAGGGCACCCTTCAAAGCCAGCGTAAAACGCGATATCTCACCGGTAGAGGCAATCTTGCTCAGCGGTTTAAGCGGCTCCCCGGGATTGGTAGAAGCCAGGAACTCTACGATGTCAACACCCTCAGTGGAAAAAGCATAGGTCTTGCCATCAGGCAAAGGGATGCCATCTTCGGCTTCCTGCTGTGTGATTGACACCTGGAACTCAACCTGCGACATATTCAGGTCCTGAAGCTCCTTCTGTGCCTCGGTCACTAGCTTGCTGGCTGTTTCTGAGCGCACCTGAGAGAGCTCGGCAGCCACCCGCCCCATCTCCGCCTTGAGGATATTGCAAGCCTGTTCTAGCTCCTCTCGCCTCTCGGTGGAATGGGTGATACTCTCTATCTCTTTCTCTGCCTTCTGGGCATAGCACAGTATGTCTGCGATGCTCTGCCCGTATTTTCGCTTGAGGGTCCGGATAAGCTCCAGCCGGGATTCTACCTCTTCTTGCCTCTGCGGATTGTGTTCCAGCCTCTCGCCATAAGAGCGGATTTCACGTGCTGCTTCTTCCAGGCCATAGACCATCTCTTCCAGGTAATTTAGCTGCTGGCTCAGCGAAGGGTCCAGCTCTACCAGCCTCTTCATGGCAGCCACTGCCTCGTTCAGCCTGTCCAGAGCCGGCGCTGAAGCGCTGGAGGAATCGTCCCGGTACAGGGCTTGGTAGGCTTCATAGGAAAGGGCTTTTAGCTTCTCAGCGGAGGCTAAGACGTTGCGCTCCAGCTCCAGTTCTACCTCCTCCCCGTCACGCAATCTGGCACGATTAATCTCATCGAGCTGGAAGCGCAGGAACTCCTCGCGACGGGCACGGTCTTTCTCCTCTTCGGCCAGCGATTTCAGTTCCTGCTCTAACCTGGCAAGCTCAGTGGCCTTGGCGCCGAAGCTATTGCGCATCTCCATAGCATGGCCGTAAGCATCCAGAAAATCGAGATGGTACTTTCTATCGTAGAGAGACAGGTGCTCGCTCTGGCCGTGGATATCTATGAGCTGACGGCCTATCTGGTGTAGCACAGCACGAGGCACAGCATTGCCGTTAACACGGATGACACTGCGCCCCTGTCGCTTGAGGTCGCAGCTTACCACCAGGCTATCTTCGACGTCTCTGATGCCTTTCTCAGCCAGGAAACCTCGGAGCTGGCGCGCGTCTTTTTTGCCAAGCAGTGAAAAGACACCCTCAATCCGGGCTTCGTCGCTGCCATGACGGATGACATCTTCATCAGCCTTGCCCTCCAGCAATGTCTCAACGGCATCTATGACCAGCGATTTGCCAGCGCCGGTCTCTCCGGTGATGACATTCAACCCCCCACGCAGGCTCCAATCTATGCTTTCGATGATGCCCAGATTCCTGACTTTAAGTTCCAGCAGCAAATGCTCATCTCCACAACACACGGACAGGCTAGCTACATTTTACCACAGGGTCAAGCCACGGTTACCCTGGAAATGTAGCCCTCGCTGGGGACATGTCATATCGCTAGTACTGTTTCTGAACTTCCCTGAATTTGAGCTTCATATCAAACTGGAAGTACATAGCAGCCAGCACCTCGTCTACCTCGAGCTTGTGGACTGGGTCACAAAATGAAGGGGAGTCGTAGGTCACAGACGCCGGCCCTGTCCATATAGCCCTCTCGCCCTTGGGGTCCAGGTGATAGTCCAACTCGGCACACCAGGCTATCAATTGTGTAAGCCCATCACCTGGACGTTCAATCCAGGGGACATGCCTCACCGAGAGCAAAGGGGCAGGATAGGGGAAATAGGCATCTATTATGTTGCCCATCGCCCTCGTTACCGGCTTGAAGAGGATGGTAATCAGCCTCCTGCCAGAAGGCCTCTCCAGGGTTGCCTCTACCAGGTCGAGCTTGTTCTCTATCTTTATATCAGCCAGTTTCTTAGGAGCGCCGGCGACCTCCCTACCTGCAGCCATCGCAGCATCGTTAGTTACATAGATATAGGGAATGTAGTAACCCATTTCTCCATGCACGTCTTTCACCTGGATAACCGAGACCTCTTCGTTGTATGCACCCAGCGTACTATACGAATACCTGGATATCCAGATTCCGCCCATAGGCGGGTCACTGTATGGCTCAACTCCTTCGGGAAGAATTGGATTTATGTCACCTTTAATTAGAAACAGTGCAGCGACAGCATCGCAATTCCTGTACTCTATTCCTCGCTCGCGGTCGAAATCATAGAGCGGCGCATCGAACGGGATAGATTCGCCCTTGTCTCCACCTTTCAAAACCATCTTCTTGTACCTCCTTTGTCCTAAATCACCAATGGTCTGCTTAGTATTCTGCAATGATGTTATATGCTACTGATAGCCCCAGGACCTCGGTTGTACCGTCCTCTATCAGCCCGGCCCGCGCATCCCTGAACAGCTTCTCTACCAGAAAATCCTTGGTAAGGCCGTAACCGCCGAAAATCTGGAGCGCTTCGAAAGCCACCTCGAAGGCAGACCTCTTGCTATAAATCTGGCCACAGAGAGCGTGCCTGGATGATGCATCGAAGGTGCCTTCCACGTATATCTTCTCCCAGACATGCTCCATCACCTTCCTGGTGTAATACCTCGAAGTCTCGACCTTCTCGAACATAGAGTAAAGTTTCTGCTTGATCGCCTGGTGCTCACATATTGGCTTACCACCCTGAATCCGGTTCTTGGAATACTCCAAAGCCTCTTCAAAAGCTGCCCGCGCCAGGCCAGTGAACAGAGCACCCATAAAGCTGCTGGTCAGGCAAAGCACCTGGCCAACACGGAATTCGTAGAACGGAGGACGGATAATCATGTATTCATCCGGGACGTACACATTATCAAAGACCAGTTCACCTTGGGGGTCGTCCCTCATGCCCAGCTTGTCTATGGGCTTGCCTTTGGTCACGCCCTTCTGCTCTAACGGAACGATACAAAGTGCACCGTTGGCTAAGCTATCATAAGGCGGCAGAACCACATGAAGCCCCACATGGGTAGCAGCCGGTGCCGAGGACAGCCAGCCCGATTTTGGCCCGCTGATAGCCCAGCCATCGCCACACTGTTCGGCTCTGACCTGGCCGTGGTGGAGTTCCGCTACGTGGGGGAGAAAGCTTTCCTGGGTAGCCAGGATATAATCGGAGCCACACTCAGGCTCGGTGACACCCCAACAGCCGTGAAACTTAGCATCCGTGTCTTCTGCCCAGGGTCTTACCAGATTATCGATAATATCGCCCATGGCAAACAAGGAGGCGATGCCGGGAGGTACCTGGTCCACGCCGATGGCGGTGGCCAACCCCACGCTGCCCCAGCCAAGCTCCTCCAGAATTATATGCGCTTCTATGGCGCTTAAGCCCAAACCACCATATTCTGGGTGTAAGAACATCCTGTGATAGCCCATCTTCTTCATTTGCTTCAGTGCATCCCAGTACGGCGAGCCCTCGGCTATTACCATCTCCGGGTCAGCCATCTTGTCCAGTTTCCTGGCTGCCGGCCTCAGCACCTCTTCGGCAAACCTGTGAGTCTCATTTCGAAGCATGCACAGGCCCTTGTCTTCTCTAACCTTGGAATCGATTTCGAAGTACATCAAGACTCCTCCCAATAGCGAATTGCAATTCGCGTTTAAGCGTTAATCGATGGGTACGCCGGCGAACACCTCCTTGGTTAGCAGAACCACTGCCTTCATGTGCTTCATCATGTATGCCATGTTGCCCTGGAGTTGCAACTTGTTGCTCATTATCAGCCTGATAGTGTCCTGTTTGCCAGAAACCATCAGCTTCCAGGCGCTATACGTCCCGGAAAGCTTGAAGGCTGCATCCTGGTGTTCGCCTGGCGCCACAGGGACCATGTTCCGCACTGCTCCATGCCAGAAGTCTGCCCAGACATACAGAGAGACACCTTTCACGTCGCCGGCCGATAGCTTTGAGACTTTGCTCAGCACTTCGTCGGCATTCAAATCTTTGAGGGATACGTCCAGAGGAATGCCTATAGCCTCAAAGACTTTGCCCGTAGGCGTGCCCTGGTACTTCATTCTATCCTGAGCAGGTATCATATCTATCAAGCTTATGAAACCTACCATGACCTCCTTCCTGCTCAGTTCCCTGAGAAATTCTGCGTCACCTTCGACTATACACAGAAAATCCCCTTCCCAATCCTTAGCTGCCTCCTGGTATGCTTCGCTCTTCTTGGCTGCCTCCAGAACAGCCTCAACCCAGTCTTTCGATGGAAATACCGCCATTTTCTCACCTCCGATTTGTTTTTGCTTTGAAAGTACGGTACAGGCTTTCCCATCCTCTCCACTCATCCATGCAGGTATCCACCTTCATGAATCGTATCAGCCACATGGACAATGCAGGGGGAAAAACCTTGGACAACAGCTCGAGCCAAACCGTTGCCGGCATGATGAGCATCGCCTTGTTGGATTTCATAGCTTTGTAGATTCTCTCACCCGTTTCCTGGGGTGTAAGCAGCCTGGTGCCACGCGGAGGCTTCACCCCCTCGACCATGGCAGTTGACACAAATGCAGGGCAGACGATGGTTATGTGAACATCTTTAAAGCTCTTGTCCATCATTAGCTCCCAGCGCAGTGTCTCTGCGAAACCCACCACGGCATGTTTGCTGGTGCTATACGAGCTTAATTTGGGTGTGCCACCAAGCCCCGTGGCAGAGGCCAGAAAAATCAGGTGGCCTCGCTTCTTAGCCAGGATGTCAGCCAAAAACGCCTTGGTCACCCAAATGTAACCCATGATATTCACGTCCATAATCTGCTGGTGAATCTCGTCCGGGATGTCCAGAAATTTGCCCCCAAACGCCACGCCAGCATTGTTGACCAGAATATCAACGGTGCCAACTTGCTGGTGGACTTGCTCTGCTAAGTCGTAGACCTGTGCCCTGTCCCTGACATCACACTCAAAGGGGTAAACCACACCACCCATCTCACGGAGTTGGGACGCTGCTTTCTTCAGGGACTCCTCGTCGATGTCCGCCAGCACCACTTTCGCCTTGCCCTTAACGAAATTAGTGGCCAGGGCATAGCCTATGCCGTCAGCGCCGCCAGTAATCAAGACAACTTTGCCCTCCACGTCCTTCATAATATCTCTCCTTCCAGGATATTCCGGTTGACTTGCTGGCTAACACCTGAGTTTAGTCGAATATGCTGGTGCCGTCAATCCCCCATTTTTGCGGTTCCCCGTCAATAAGCGTGAAAAACTTGCCATGTGTTTACATCGGTGTATAATGGAGCTACGCCTACTGCCTATGGAAACAAAGTTGAGGAGGAAGACATGAAATCCAAGAGGCTGAAAGCATCGATTATCCCCCTGAGCGTCATCGCTGTCCTGGTGCTTTTGCTGCTTACCGTAACCATGGCCTGTGTACGTCCTCAGTCGCCAAGCACCGAGCTGCAACCGCCGAGCGCCGAGGATACGAGCCCTGAGCTACAAATGCCAAGCTACTCAGGCACTATTGCGCTGGATGGCTTGACGGCAAAGGTGAAGGTGCATACAGACAAGTACGGCGTGCCGCACATATTCGCCAAGAATGAGGCTGACCTCTTCTTTGCTCAGGGTTACATCACTGCCAGGGAACGCCTATTCCAGATGGACATGACGCGACTGGCAGGCCGCGGAGAGCTGTCCACCTGCCTGGGCGAGGTAACCATCAAAGCAGACAAGTTCTTTAAGACAGTGGGGTTCTACAGGGTTGCAGAGGCAGAGTACCAGCTAATGAAGCCCGAATCCAGGGCTATCATCGACGCCTACACAAAGGGCGTCAACGCCTATATCGACACCTGCGAGAACCTCCCCATCGAGTACAAGTTTCTACAGGTCAAACCTCAGCCCTGGGAACCGCAGGACAGCGTTGTGGCCGGTCTCCTCATGGCATATAGTCTTAACCGCCCCAAGGACACTGAACTGATACTTTACCAGATTGGCCTGAAGGCAGGCGAGGACGTGCTCAAGAATATCATCCCCACCTTGCCTGATTACGCTCCCACTGTCTCCGAAAGCAATGGCAATTCAAAACCCGCTGCCACCGGTGTTAATCTGGTGCCCCAGGGAGAGCCAGGGCAGTTCAGCAGCGCCTGGTTCTGCCCCATTCCGTTGAATATCCCCGCCAGTAACTGGATGATATTCGCCGGCTCACGCACCACCACGGGAAAAGCTGTGTTCACAGGCAGCCCTGACCTGCAGCCCAAGATTCCAGCCCTGTTCTACCTGCTACACATGAAAGGCGGAAGGTATGACGTCATCGGCGGCTCCATACCCGGAGCCCCGGGAATCAACGTGCTGGGGTTCAACAGGAAAATCGCCTGGAGTACCACCAACGGCAGAGGAGATGAGCTTGACTATTTCATCGAAAAGCTGAACCCGGACAATCCCAATCAGTACTTGACGGAGAACGGCTACAAGGACTTCAAGCTGATTGACGAGGTGGTGAAGATAAAAATCAAGGAAGGATTCAACGAGGAGAAGTTCCAGGTCAAGATATCGCGGCATGGACCCATCATATCCGATGTAGTGCCCAATGCACCCGCCAACTGCGCCATGATGTGGGTGGGCCTCCAGCCTCCAACCAACATCTTCGACGGGTTCGATGCCTTGATCAGGGCCAACAATTTCGAGGAGTTCCGTAGGGCTCTGAGCGTGGTGAAAACACCAACACTCAATATCGGCTATGCCGATGTCAAGGGAAACATCGGATACCAGTATGTAATGTCAGTTCCGCTGAGAAAGAATGGCGATGGTACGCTGCCGGTGCCGGGAGACACGGGAGAATACGAATGGACCGGTTTCGTCCCGTTTGAAAAGCTCCCCTATGACTACAATCCAGCCAAGGGGTACGTGGCCTCCTTCAACAACCCACCAATGGATGTTGATTACCATATAACCAGCTACTTCATGTTCGAGCGGGCATTGCGCTTCGACGAAATCGTCAAGAACAAAGAGAAGTTCACCCCAGAAGAAATAAGGAGTATGCAGCTTGATAATGTGTCCATGGTAGCCAAGAGATGGGTGCTAGAAATATTGCAGGTTTGTGGAAACACAGAGGAACTACGAACAGCCCTGGCGCTTTTCCATGGATGGAACTACTCCATTGATATTCAGAGCCCTGCGGCCACGCTGTTCAACTCCTTCTACGCGCACCTCATCAGAAATACATTGGAAGATGAGCTAGGCAAAGAACTGTGTGACATGCTGCTGAATCCATATCTAATTTACCAGCCTGACATGATGCTGACCAACATCATGGGCAATAACAACCATTTCCTCTTCGATGACGTGAAGACACCCGATGCTAAGGAAACCAGGGACGATATTATCAGCAGGAGCATGAAGGATGCAGTCAATGAGCTTAGCACGCGGTTAGACGGCGACCCGACGAAATGGGAATGGGGCAAGGTGCACACCATGACCTTCAAACACTCACTAGGCTCGAAGCTGGCTTTTTTCAACCTCGAACCCATCCCAACCCATGGTGACGACTTCACCATCAATGCCGGCGCCTGGGACAACAAAGACCCATATGCCATGGATTCTGGCGGAGTCATCAGGATGGTAGTAGACATGTCAAACCTGGAGAGCGCTACGCTGATAAGCCCTCCGGGCCAGTCCGGCCGATACAAAAGTCCATACTACAGCGACCAGGCTGAAATCTGGGCTAAAGGTGTGCAGATACCAGCACACTACCTGTCAGCAGAGAAGCTTCCGCAACTCCTTGTTTTGGAACCGGCCAGGTAGGAAAACTCCGACAGACCAAAGACAGGCTTAGGTCATTGACCACTTTAAGATGTCATTGAGGTCCTTTTTGCTCTGCCATGGCGGGACCTTCCACTGAAGGACTCCTTGCGATGACAGAAGGAACAAGACCGCCACGTTCCGATTGCACCAGGGCTCGAATCACAGGCAATACTGAAGTCCTAATCAACCAAAACCTGGGGCTTTGGTTATCGTAATTTGGTACTTGGGATTTGTGATTCAAAATTCGTTTGTTCGGTTTGGTTTGCCGATTTGGGGCAGATTGCACTAAACTTATAAGCGGAAATTTGGGCTTGCCCCTCTGCTTGTTTAATTGAGGAGGCGCTATGGAAGACGAGATTGATTTGTGAAATACATCGACGTGCCAATACGACACTGGAAGCTGATAGCAATCACCACAGGAACAGCAGTGGTTGTGGCCGCGCTGGTAAGCTTCCTTTCGCCGCCTTTGCAGTTGAGTACTTCAAGAATCAAGCACCACGGAAGAACGATATACCCGCTTAAGAACTGTATTGATATGAGGAGAAGATAATTCAGTGAACAAGTGCAAGATATTCTCAGTGCTTTTGGGTATGACAATCGTCATCTCCATGTTATTGGCGGCAGGCTGTATCGGAGACAAAGCTGCCACATCGGGAGGCAAGCAAGTACCTCGCAAGGGACCATGGGGAATCTACGAACTGGACATTGCCACCCAGGACGTCAAGTTGATTTACAGCACATCTAAAGAGATTTTCACCCCTGCCTTGAGGCTGAACAACGGGGGGGGACAAGCTGGTATGCGTCCAGAGAGCTGCCAAGGCCGATAAAGTTGACACCGCGATTTACA
>VGOF01000025.1 GCA_016875975.1 Chloroflexota bacterium
GGGTGGGAGAAGATGAATTCATTCAAGAAAAAACAGCGGAGAGTCGGCACATAAGCGTTGAGAAAAGGCTGCCAGAGATGTCTTCCTGGCGGCCTCTTGTTTATTAAGGCAAAACAACTGAGGAGGAACGAAAATGGCAAAACAGGTTAAGGTCTATTCCACCACCACCTGACCCTGGTGCATCAAGGTCAAGCAGTTGCTTGACGCAAACAAGGTGCAATATGTCAACGTTGACGTCTCCCAGGACAAGGCGGCCCGCGATGAGATGGTGAGCAAGACAGGGCAACTGGGTGTGCCCGTGGTGGACATCGATGGCGAGATGACCGTGGGCTACGACGAGAGATGGATAAAGGAGAAGCTAGGCCTTTGACCCAGAGAGCGGAGAAGGTTTACGACCTGATAATTGTGGGTGGTGGCCCTGCGGGCATGACGGCAGCCGTCTATGCGGCGCGCAAAAAGCTGGATGCCCTGCTGCTGAGCAAGGACGTGGGCGGGCAGGTGAACTGGACGCTGGGTATAGAAAACTACATGGGCTACCAGTTCATCGAGGGCCCGGAGCTGATACGGAAGTTTGAAGAGCAGGTGAAGCAATTCCCGCTGGAGGTGAAAACCGGCAGCGCCGTTATCAGCCTGTCTAAGAACGATGGCGGTTTCGATGCCAAGACCGAGAGCGGCGAGAGCTACTGGGGCAAAGCCGCTATTGTAGCCACAGGGAAACGTCCACGCCAGTTGAATGTGCCTGGCGAGGAGAAGCTGAAGGGGAGGGGCGTCACCTATTGCGCTATCTGTGATGGCCCCCTGTTCTCCGGCATGAAAGTGGCAATCATCGGCGGCGGCAACTCGGCATTGGAGGCAGCCGATGATATGGTGAAGATGGCTGAGCATATTTACCTGGTATCCGTAACGCAGCTTACCGGCGATGCCGTACTTATCGATAGAGTGAAAGCTGCCAGCAACCTGACCATGTTCCTGGAATACGAGGTGCTGGAGATAACCGGCGACAAACTCGTCGGAGGCATCAAGATACGGGACCTTAAGAGCAAGCAGGAAAAGGTGATGGAGGTGAGTGGCGTATTCGTGGAGATCGGGCTAATCCCAAATTCGGATTTGGTGAAGGGCGTTGCCACTCTAAATCGTCTGGGTGAGATTGAGGTCAACTGCAACAATGAGACCAGCATACCGGGGCTGTTTGCCGCTGGCGATGTCACCAGCGTGCCCGAAAAGCAGATAGTGGTGGCCGCAGGAGAAGGTGCCAAAGCGGCACTTCGGGCACATCGATACCTCCAAAGGCTGAGTTAGGGGGTCATCTAAATTGGCTGAACGCCGTCGTATAGCGACAAAAGTCGCATACAGGGGCTTCGTTCCGCCGTAAGATACCTAGAGGTTGTGTGGTATAGGAAGGAGTGTCTCACAAGATGTCACTCTGAGCAAAGCGAAGAGTCTATGAGATTCTTCGCCCCGACTGCATCGGGGCTCAGAATGACGGTGGGGAGGAGATGGCTCCGAATGACAAGGGAAATGGCCCAGAATGACAAGGGAGATAGCTCAGGCCTACGGCCCTGTCATTTAAGTGAATTAAATTTGCTTTTGAGGAATCGAGGTGGGAAGAGCAATGCAGCTTAAAGGAAGCAAGACTGAAGAGAAACTGAAAGAAGCCTTTGACCGCGAATTACGCGCTCAAGCTTACTATCACTACGCTACAGAGGCGGCAGATGCTGCTGGCGAGGACCATGTAGCCGACATGTTCTCGGAGACAGCCCAGAACGAAGCGGAGCACGCCCGTGCAGAATTCAAATTTCTTTATGGCTCCGCCGATTTGAAATCGAGCTTGAGAACTGCCATCGAGCGTGAACATGAAGACGCAACCAGGCTCTATCCCGAAGCAGCAAAGGTGGCTGAAGAGGAGGGTTTTGCCGAAATTGCCGATTTCTTCCGCCGCTTGAGCAACGTTGAAGCCAGGCACGAAAGCCATTTTCACGACTTGCTGGAGAAGTTAGATAAGGGCGAGGAGCTCAAGGGCAGGACGGTGCAGTATTCCGCTACAGATATGGCGCAGTTGATGCTGCCTCACCAGGCAAACCCTGCGGGGTTTGTGCATGGTGGCGAGATGATGAAGCTGATGGACAACGCCGCCGGCGTGGTAGCCGCCCGACACTGTCGTGCCAATCCAGTGACAGCATTGGTGGAGGGCATCGAGTTCCTCAGCCCGATTCGGCTGATGGACCTGGTTATCGTCCACGGTAAGCTCACCTTTGTCAGCCACTCATCGATGGAAGTCCAGATAATGGTCGATGTCGAAGACCTGCTCACAGGCAAGATGCGGCGGGCGTTGACCGCCTACTTCGTGATGGTAGCCATTGATGCCGCGGGGAAAGCGCTTGAAGTGCCACCGCTGATAGTGAGCACTGAAGAGGAAGAACGGCTGTTCAACGAGGGGCAGGCCCGGTACGAGGCACGCAAAGCCAAGCCCAAGAAATAGGAGAAGATGCAGATGGCAGCCGAGAGAAGGGTCTATCTAGATAACACCGCCACCACCGCAGTACTGCCCGAGGTGGTGGATACCGTGCTGCCGTACCTGCGGGAGGTCTACGGAAATCCACAATCCTGGCACCTGTGGGGCGACGGGGCGAGGGAGGCAGTAGAGACGGCCAGAGAGCAGGTGGGCAAGTTAATCAATGCCAATCCCGAGGAAATTATTTTCACCGCCAGCGGCACTGAAGCCAATAACCTGGCTATAAAAGGGCTGGCGCAAGCCCAGGCCAGCAAGGGAAGACACATCGTTATCTCAGCCATCGAGCACTTCTCGGTGCTTCACGCCACGCGGACGCTGGAGAAAGCTGGTTATGAAGTAACCCTGGTGCCGGTGGACAAGTATGCCCTGGTTGACCCTGACGAGGTAGCCAGGAACATCAGGAAGGACACCATACTGGTCTCTGTGATGCATGCCAACGGCGAGGTGGGAACCATCCAGCCCATTGCTGATATCGCCAGGAAGGTAAAGGAGGCCGGCGTTTTATTTCACACCGATGCGGTTGCCAGCACGGGCAACATACCTGTTGACGTGGAAGCGCTGGGGGTGGATGCGCTGAGCCTGGCGGGAAGCCAGTTCTATGGGCCCAAGGGGTCGGCTGCTTTGTGGGTGCGCAAGGGGCTGCGTCTCATCCCGCTGATGGATGGTGGTGTGCAGGAAGGCGGACGCAGACCAGGCACTGAAGATGTGCCGGGAATCGTCGGACTGGGCAAGGCTGCAGAGCTGGCCGCCAGGGATATGGCTTCAAGAGCGGGGCAGTTTACCAAGCTGAGGGACAAGTTAATAGATGGCTTGCTGGATAAGGTGAGCCACGCTATCCTCACCGGCCATCAAGTTCAAAGGCTGCCGCACCATGCCAGCTTCTGCATCGAGTTTATCGAAGGCGAAGCCATGCTGATGTTGCTGAGCAGCCAGGGGATTGCCGTTTCCAGCGGGTCAGCCTGTACCTCGCGGGCGCTCAAAGCTTCCCACGTGCTCATCGCCATGGGACTGCCGCACGAGATAGCCCAGGGATCGCTGGTGTTTGGCCTGGGACTGGACACCAGCCAGGGAGACATCGATTATGTACTGGAAAAACTGCCACCCATAGTTGACCGACTGCGGCAGATGTCTCCGCTCTATGCTAAGTTCGTCAAAGAAGGAAGGGGGTAAATATGCCGATATACAGCGAAAAGGTGATGGACCACTTCATGAATCCCCGCAACGTAGGAGAGATAGAGAATGCAGACGGGGTTGGTGAGGTAGGCAATCCGGTCTGCGGGGATATGATGACGTTCTATATCAAAGTTAAGGACAATCGGTTGGAAGACGTGAAGTTCCGTACCTTTGGCTGCGGCGCAGCCATTGCCGTATCCAGCATAGTCAGCGAGATGGCCATGGGTAAAACGCTGGAACAGGCCGCAGCCATCACGCCGGCGCTGGTTGCCAAGGAACTGGAGGGATTGCCCAAGCAGAAATATCACTGCTCCAACCTGGGAGCACAGGCGCTACGCAAGGCTATACGTAACTATGCCACCAAAGAGGGAATACAAATTAAAGGTCTGGAGATGAAAGGAGACGAAGATGAAGGAGAAGAGCATGAAGAAAAAGCCTGCTAAGAAAGAGGTGGAATGCCGCTGCCCGTACTGCGAGGAGGATTTGATACTGGTGGGTGCGCCTTTCTGTTCTGCCTGCAAGATGGTTATCGTACGCTGTACCATGTGCCTGACGGCGATAACAGACAAGGATGCCAAGACCTGCTCCAGGTGCGGCGAGCCTTTGCAGCAATGAGGAGGTAATCGTCATGAAAGCAGATGAGACGCTAGATTGTGTGGGAACTTATTGCCCGGTGCCCATTGTCAATACTGCCAAGAAGCTCAAGGAGCTGAAACCAGGACAGGTTCTGGAGGTACTGGCCGATGACAAGGGCATAACGCAGGATATGCCAAGCTGGTGCAAGACTACCGGCAACGAATGCCTCGGAGTGGAGGAGAAAGACGGTATTTATCATGCTTACGTGAAGAAAAAGGGGTGATGATATGGAAGAGGAACAAGCGAAGACCGTAGAGGCGCTGCAGCTTGCCATCCAAATGGAAATCGATGGCAAGGCATACTACCAGAAGGCAGGAAAGACCAGCAATACCCGCATGGGCAAAGAGCTTTTTCAGTGGCTGGCCGGTGAGGAGGATAAACATCGGCAGCGGTTCGAACAAATATACGAATCTATCAGGAAAAACCAGGCATGGCCGGAGGTAGCAGCCAAGCCTGGTGGGGCGAACAAGCTAAACAGCATATTCGCTAATGCCACAGGTGCTGGCGTCCCCAAGGCTAAAAGGCAATCCGCAGAACTGAAGGCCATAGCTAAAGCCATGGAAATGGAGAACAAGACCCAGAATTATTACAAGGAACAAGGCGAGAAGGCCAGGTATCCTGCTGGGCGCAAGTTCTACGAGTCGCTGGCAGCCGAAGAGCGCGGACATTACCTGGCACTGGTCGACTACCGCGAGTACCTGGTTGACCCTGCGGGCTGGTTTCGCAAAGCGGAACACCATTCCCTGGACGGAGGATGAATTTATGTTTATTTGTCATTGCGAGCCGCGATTTATCGGGGCGTGGCAATCTCAGCCCTTATCTGTCACCCTGACCCTGAACGGAGTGAAGGGGCAGGGTCTAGATTCTTCGCTTCGCTCAGAATGACGGGGAATGGGGTCAGAATGACGGAAGGGGAAGTGCCCACAATGATATGCCAGCATAATATCCCAAAAATTCACTGAATAATTCCTCTCCCTTGAGGGGAGAGGCTAGGTGAGGGTGAATTCCTCCCTCACTCTAACTCTCTCCCACGCTGGGGAGAGAGGACAATTGAAGCAACGTATTACTGAGACAAGACACCAGCAGAAGACCGTTTGACGGGGGTGAATGATGAATTTGCAGGCGCTTTATAGACTGGGCTACGGGCTATACGTGGTATGTTCTAAAAAGGGCGATAAGTTCAATGGGCAAATAGCCAATACGGTATTCCAGGTATGTTCGGAGCCTCCCATTATCGCTGTGGCTATCAACCGACAGAACCTGACCCATGACTACATCATGGAAAGCAAGGTCTTCACTGTGTCAGTGCTGGCACAGGACACGCCCTTGAACTTCATCGGTGGCTTTGGCTTCAAGTCGGGCAGGGAGGTGGACAAGTTTCAGGGCGTAAACTACAAGCTGGGGGAAACGAAGGTCCCCATAGTGCTGGACAACACCCTGGCCTATTTCGAAGCCAGGGTGCTCAACCATGTCCAGGTGGGCACGCATACCATATTTGTAGGAGAGCTTGTAGGCGCAGATGTCCTCAAGGAAGGCGAACCGATGACCTATGCCTATTATCACCAGGTGAAGAGAGGCACCACTCCTAAGACCGCACCCAGCTATGTGGAAAAGAAAAAGGAGGAAGCTCCCAGGATGGATAAATATGAGTGCACCGTTTGCGGCTATGTCTATGACCCGGAATTGGGCGACCCCGATGGCGGCATAAAGCCGGGCACGCCTTTCGAGAAGCTGCCCGACAACTGGACTTGTCCCGTCTGCGGCGCCAGCAAAGACCAATTTGAAAAGGTGGCTTGATTCGACAAGCAAAACGTGTGAGCGAAAGGAGATTCTGAGATTCTTCGCCCCGATTGCATCGGGGCTCAAGAATGACTGGATGGAAAGGAAGATGCCGTATGGCTGAAACAAAGGGAGACAAGAAGGCAGAACTAAAGAGGCTTTTCCAGGAGCTTGACCAGGGCGCAGACCCTGCTGCGGTGAAAGAGAAGTTCAAGGACGCCCTGCAGGGTGTTACTGCCGTGGATATTGCGCTGGTGGAACAGGAGCTAATCAACGAAGGCATGTCCCGGGAGAAGATTCAGGAGCTTTGCGACGTTCACATTGCGGTGATGCAAGAAGTGCTGGAAAAGGGTGCTCCGCTGGCACCGCCGGGGCATCCCGTCCATATCTTGATGGAAGAGCACAAGCTGATGCTCAATTTTGCAGGTGAGCTGAATAACGTGGCCAGAACGGTTAAAGAGGCGAAGAACTTCGATGCCATCCGTGGCGTGATGGAGCAACTAGAACACATTGTAAAGCACTTCAAAGAATCGGAGAGCCACTACCTGAGGGAGGAGAACGTGCTTTTCCCCTATCTGGAAAAGCATGGCGTGACACAGCCGCCGGCCATTATGTGGATGGAGCACGATAAGATAAGGGAGATAAAGAAAGGCCTGTACCGCGTCGTAGAAACCTGCCAGGACGTGCCCTTCAAGGAGTTTGCCCAAGAGTTGGAGGCCTCTGCGCTGGCGCTGGTAGAGATGCTGAACGGCCATTTCTATAAGGAAAACAACATATTGTTTCCCACGGCATTGCAGGTGATACCTGAAGGCGAATGGAAGGATATAAGGCGCCAGTTCGACGAGCTGGGCTACTGCTGCTTCACTCCCGACACAGCAGTAGGGAAGGTGATAGCTACCGAAACCGCCAAGTCTGCTGCCACTGATGAAGGCGCTGTGGCTTTTGAGACCGGTAGCCTGTCACCGCTGGAGGTCGAAGCCATTTTCAACAACCTGCCGGTGGACATCACCTTTGTGGACAAGGACGACCGGGTACGTTACTTCAGCCAGTCCAGCGAAAGGATTTTCCCCCGCACCAAGGCGGTCATCGGACGGACGGTTCAACAGTGCCATCCCCAGAAGAGCGTACACGTGGTCAACCAGATATTAGACGATTTCCGCAGCGGCAAGAGAAACATGGCGCAGTTCTGGATCAACCTGAAGGGCAGACTCGTCTACATCCGTTACTTTGCGGTGCGTGATTCGAAAAGCGGCTACCTGGGTTGCCTGGAAGTTACACAGGATATAACCGATATCAAGAAAATCGAAGGCGAAAAGCGATTACTGGATGGTTAAAGGAGCGAGAAGATGAAACCGAGAGAGATAAAGACTGGAGTCTATTGTGTAGGCGCCATTGACTGGGACCGGAGGCTATTTGATTCGTTGATACCCCTGCCCGACGGCACCAGCTACAACTCATACCTGGTAAAGGGCAGCCAGAAGACAGCGCTCATCGACACGGTTGACCCCACAAAAGAAGGCATCCTGGTTGACCACCTGACTGAACTGGGCTTCCCCAAGATAGACTATGTCATTTCCCACCATGCAGAGCAAGACCACGCCGGCAGCATACCCTGCGTTCTTGACCTGTACCCCGACGCCAAGGTGGTATGCACCGTCAAGTGCAAGGGAATGCTCATGGATTTACTGCTGATTCCGGAAGAGAAGTTCATCACCGTTGAAGATAAGGAGACCATTTCTCTGGGGGACAGGACGCTGGAGTTTATCCATGCCCCCTGGGTACACTGGCCGGAGACCATGCTCACCTATTTACGGGAAGACAGGATACTGTTCCCCTGCGATTTCTTCGGCTCGCACCTGGCCACGACCGACATGTACGTAACCGACGAGGGACAGGTGTACGAAGCGGCTAAGAGGTATTATGCCGAGATTATGATGCCCTTCCGCAATCATATCCAGAAGAATTTGGAGAAGGTGAAGGGCTACAAGATAGACATCATCGCCCCCAGCCACGGCCCTATGCACAACAAGCCTGATTTCATCATCAAGGCCTACAATGAGTGGGCCTTCTGTGAGCCCAAGAACATCGTGGTCTTGCCCTACGTTTCCATGCACGATAGCACCCGGGAGATGGTCAAGTACTTTGTCGAGGCTCTGACTCAGAGAGGTGTCACGGTAAAGCAGTTCGACCTCACTGTGACCGATATTGGTAAGCTGGCTATGTCTCTGGTGGATGCGGCTACCGTGGTCATTGGTACGCCTACGGTGCTGGCCGGCCCGCATCCCGCTGCCGCCTACGCCGCTTTCCTGGCAAATGCCATAAGGCCCAACGTGAAGTTCGTGTCCATCATCGGCTCTTATGGCTGGGGGGGCAAGACGGTGGAAACGCTGGCGGGAATGATACCCAACCTGAAAGTGGAGGTACTGGGCCCGGTGCTGGCCAAGGGCTTCCCCCGTGAGGCCGATTTCCAGGCGCTGGACAAGCTGGCTGAGACTATCGCCCAGAAGCACAAGGAGACCAAGTGCGCATCTTAATGGCCATACAGGGTAACTACGGGCAGCGGATAGTGGATGCCGTCAAGAAGTACGGGCCATCGGACTGGGAGGTTAATTCTTACACTTTCCCTGCCACCTTGCCTGCCATCATCGATGACCCCGAACCCTTCCTGCCCCGGGAGTTGCCACAGGCAGATTTGCTCATCTCGCTGGGCGAGCACCAGGGCGTGGCCCAGATGATGCCGGACATGGTACAGAGGAGCGGCGCCAGAGCAGTGATTGCGCCGGCCGATAACCGCACCTGGCTGCCACCGGGCCTGGCCAAGCAGATTAAAGGGAAGCTGGAGCGCATGGGCGTTGACATGGTCTACCCAGTCCCCTTTTGCAGCCTGGCGGAGAAGGACAGCCAGAACCAGTATATCCGCGAGTTTGCCAGGTACTTCGGCAGGCCGGAGCTAGAGATAGCCTTCGAGCTGGAGAATATCAAGCAGGTCAAGGTGCTCAAGGATGCCCCTTGCGGCAGCACCCGATACGTGGCCGAGGGGCTGATGGGTATCTGGGAGAGGGATGCTGTGGAGAAGTCAGGCCTATTACATCACCAGTATCCCTGCCTGGCAACCATGGTCAAGGACCAGGAGTTCGATGACACCCTGATGCACCGCGGCGGGCTGATGACCAAGCTGGCGGTGGAAAAGGGAATAAAAGAAGCCAAAGGCACAAAGTCGGATTAGAAAGGAGTAGCAAAAATGGCACTGGTATATAAGTCAAAGCTGCGGGTAAACAAGGTAACTGTGGAGCTGAACGCCTTCGTGGACGATTTCCTGGGACGCACCTGTGAGGGCATAGTCTCCTCGCTCCGCGGAGTGGACAAGGTGCAGAAGCTGACAATTCGTAAAGACAAGGACGAGGTCAAGATTACGGTAAACGGGGAGGAAATCCCACTGACGCCCTTCCCCAACGATATCATCCGCAACACGCTGACGGCTTTGGTCTGCTCCCTGAAAGATGTCGAACGCGTGGACAGCTTTAATATTGAAGTAGAGGTTAAGTAAGTAAGAGGCTCATTCGCTGATAAACCATACCGAGCAGAAAGGTATCGAGAACATGGGACGCAATGAAGATGAACTCAAAGCACAGGTAGCAAGGCTCGATGACCTGGTAGGTTATCAAGACGGCTCTGTGGTCAGTCGAGAAATCGTAAGCAAGCCAACGGGTACAGTGACCCTGTTTGCCTTTGACGTAGGGCAGGGACTGAGCGAACATACGGCTCCTTTCGATGCCCTGGTCTACGTCTTTGACGGCGAAGCGGAAATCACCATCTCAGGAAAACCGTTTCACGTAAGAGAAGGCGAAGCTATCATAATGCCGGCTAACCAGCCGCATGCCCTGAAGGCAACCAAGAAATTCAAGATGATGCTGACCATGGTCAGGGCTTGATGTGAGAGGCTAAATGGCAGAGAAATTGGAATCTGGAAAGTCGCAGAAGGCCAAGATACGTGTCACAGGCATGACCTGCACCACCTGTGCTGCCACCATTGAGAAGGGCCTTATGGAGACCCCCGGTGTGGACAAGGCCAACGTCAGCTTCGCCTCGGAAAAGGCTGCCATAGAATACGACCCCGCTAAAGTTGACCTGGGCACAATCACGGGGGCTATCGAGCAACTGGGCTACAAGGCAGCCACCAGGAAATCCATTTTCCCGGTAAGAGGCATGACCTGTGCTTCTTGTGTAGCCCGCGTGGAAACCGCTCTGGCAGGCGTGCCCGGCGTGGTCTCAGCCAACGTCAACCTGGCCTCCGAGAAAGCTACGGTGGAATACCTGGATGGCACCGAGGTGGCGGAGCTACAGCGGGCGGTCAGGGAAGCTGGCTACGAGCTGGGTGCTGAGGTTGCCACGCTGGAAGACGTGACCACCGCTGCCCAGCGGGAGATAAAAGCACTGAGGAACCGCGTCATCTTTGCCGCCACCCTGGCAGCTATCATCATGGTGCTGAGCATGGTGCCTGATTTCCCATTCAAGCCCTACCTGCTCTGGGTACTGGCCACTCCGGTTCAATTCTGGACAGGGTGGCGTTTCTACAAGGGTGCATGGGGAGCGTTAAGGCACAGAACTGCCGATATGAACACTCTGATAGCTGTGGGCACTTCGGCCGCCTATTTCTACAGCATGGTCGCCGTCCTGTTCCCTGGCCTGTTTGCCACAGCCGGCGTTGAGCTTGGCCTCTATTTCGATACCTCGTCGGTCATCATAGCCCTTATTCTGCTGGGTCGTTTCCTGGAGGCCAGGGCTAAGGGACAGACCTCAGAGGCTATCAAGAAGCTCATTGGCCTAAAGCCCAAGACAGCCACCATCGTCCGTGATGGCAAGGAGATGGAGATATCGGTGGACGATGTGCTGGTTGGCGACCTCGTATTGGTACGGCCGGGCGAGCGAATACCCGTAGATGGGATATTGAAGGACGGCTTTTCCAGCGTGGACGAGTCCATGATAACCGGCGAGAGCATCCCTGTGGACAAAAAAGCGGGCGATGCGGTCATCGGCGGCACCATCAACAAGATGGGCAGCTTCCGATTTGAAGCTACACGCGTGGGTAAGGATACCACGCTGGCACAGATAATCAGGCTGGTGGAGGAGGCACAGGGAAGCAAAGCACCCATTCAGCGACTGGCCGATGTCATCTCCAGCTATTTCGTGCCCATTGTGATAGGCATCGCCGTATTAACTTTCATTATCTGGTATTTCCTGGGACCGCAGCCCACTTTGACCTATGCCCTGCTCAACTTCGTAGCCGTACTCATTATTGCCTGTCCCTGTGCCCTGGGGTTGGCTACGCCGACGGCCATAATCGTGGGCACAGGCAAAGGAGCCGAGAACGGCGTGCTCATCCGGAGCGGCGAGGCACTGGAGCAGGCGCATAAGATAGATGCCGTGCTGCTGGACAAGACCGGCACTCTGACCAGAGGCGAACCACGGGTTACAGACATCGTCGCTGCGCCCAAGTTCGCTGAAAGCGAGGTGCTGAAGCTGGCTGCTTCCGTAGAGCATGACTCTGAACATCCACTGGCTCAGGCTATCGTCAAAGCTGCCTCGGAAAAAAGCCTGAAGCTGTCCCAGGCTGCGGATTTCAATGCTATGCCGGGACACGGGGTAGAAGCTAAGGTGGATGGCAAAAAACTTCTGCTGGGCAACCTTGCACTGATGAAAGAAAGGAACATAAGTCTCGACGGCCTGGGGAAAGAGGCCGAGCGACTTTGGGGTGAAGGCAAGACGGTGCTGTTTCTCGGTGTGGACAACAAGGCCAGGGGCATTATCGCACTGGCCGACACGCTTAAGCCGGGTGCCGCTGAGGCGGTTCAAGCTTTGCATAAGCTGGGCATAGAAGTGATGATGATTACCGGCGATAACTCTCGCACTGCTGCAGCTATCGCTGGCGAAGCAGGCGTTGACCGTGTTCTCGCAGAGGTGCTGCCAGAGAACAAGGCGACAGAGGTCAAGAGGCTGCAGGACGAGGGCAAGGTGGTGGCCATGGTAGGCGATGGCATCAACGACGCTCCGGCGCTGGCTCAAGCAGATGTGGGTATTGCCATAGGCACTGGTACCGATGTGGCTATGGAGACGGGCGATATCACGCTCATCAGCGGCGACCTGGGCGGCATAGTGACTGCCATCTCCCTGAGCAAGCGCACCATGAGGACTATTAAGCAAAACCTGTTCTGGGCCTTTGCCTATAATGTGATGCTTATACCCGTAGCCGCTGGCGTTTTGTACCTGTTCTTTGGACATAGCGGTATCCCG
>VGOF01000026.1 GCA_016875975.1 Chloroflexota bacterium
GAGCCTCAAGTTATAGCAAATAACTCTGGGGCTTTTCCTTTTCCTTCCCCTCCTACCATTGCAACTCCCGATGCAATCAGGCAGCCCCACCCACGTTAAAAACAACGACAGCCATCTACCCCATATTCGGAGCCTATAACCATACTAACTCGCCCATCAGAAGAGCAACCATGCCTCATACAAAAAGACCACCAAAGTGGGTAAGCATACCATCACCGTCCCTCTCCACAAAGAAGTCACCAAAGGAACGCTTAACGGCATCCCCAACAAAGTCGGCCTGTTCAGCAATCTGGACAAAGGCGAACTGACTAACAGGCTGAAGCTAGGCTAGTCTAATATCCGTGGTGGCGCTGATTTCCTTGATGAACTCCAGCAGGATACTGCTCCTCAGCTCATTTCTGCCGCGCAGGGGGGCCACAAATTTACCCTTGATCCAGAGGTGCTTTGGCTCCACAAATACCAGCACACGTGGGCCGCTTGCGGCTTCGTCCAGGAACCTGGGATAACCGTCTCGGAATATGTATCCGGCTTCCTTAAGGTAGACCTCATCCTGTCTTGTTAGGATATTTTCCAGAAGCTTAGTAGCTTTTTCCACATTACTATCAGTGGTTAAAGGGATGCGTACCTCATCAAACATGTAGTCTGAAGAAATGGTCTCATACTGCACCGAATAGTCTTTAGAGTAGTTGAGCACTGGCTGGTCCAGTATTATCAGGTTGGGCACTTGAAGCAGCCTGCCAGTCAGCTCTCCTCCCAGCTTCTCGTCTTCTCCCACTTCCTCAAGCACAGTGTAGAGCATACCGATGTGGCGAACATCGCCCTTGGTGTTGCCGATGCGAATTCTGTCGCCCAGGTCGTAAATGCCAGAAAAGGTAATAACAAAGAAAGAGAAAAAGCTGGCGGCATATTTTTGAAGTGCCAGTGCCAGTGCCAGTGCCATGATGGGGACAAAGGTGGCTATCTGTGGCACGTATATGGCAGTAATCACGGTAGTGGCGACTAATGCAATGATAACCGTGAAAACGCCAGCCGCTGCCAGCCAGCGGCTGTTGCGCAGCCACCTCTGTGCTTTCAAGGTTACGCTGGTTTTTGGAGTGAGCTCATCGTTTGGTATTGCTGTTTTTATTCTCATATATGTTCACCTGCAAGTTGCTGTAAAGGGTTTGCGGATATTGTGGGAACCATCGATTTTTCAAGCCAGTGACAGGGCGAAGTCCAGATAGAGCTGTGCGGCTTGCACCACCTGATTGAAGGAGACCGCTTCTTCAGGCGTGTGGGCTGCTTCCAGCTTACCAGGCCCAAGAATTATGGGATTAGTCCCTGCTGCCCGGAGGACATTGCCGTCGGAATGGCTTCTAAAATCCTGTGTTTCCCAGGGCAGAGCCATCTTCTGGTAAATCTTTCTCAGCTTTCTTACCGGTAATCCATCCTGTGGTATGCGATAGCCGGAATGCGTCTCCTCAAACTTCAAGACTGCGCTTAAGTCAGGCATGTCTTTGCTGGCCGTTTCCACCAGTTTTTCCAGTTCGCTCTGAAAGGCGGTAGTGTTTGAACTGGGTGGCAGGTGCAGGTCCAACCAGGCTTCGCAGACATCGGGGACTACGAATCCTTGCGGAAAACTCTGCAGTTGCCGGATGTTGTAGACCAGTTCCTGGTGCCTGGAGGTGGCATATTCCGTTAGCTGCAGCAGCAACTTTAGCATAGCTTCTATGGCATTTTGGCCCAGCTCAGGCATTGAAGAGTGGGCACGCTTCCCCTCAGTGCGCAGAAGAACCTCCATGTAGCTGTAATGCCCCAGGCAAGGCATCAGGTTGGTCGGTTCTCCTATGACCGCCCAGTTGAAGTCCAATTCTTTAACCAGTGTCTTGGCACCGCTGCTGTCTTCTTCCTCGCCAACTACAAAGGCCAGCCCGACAGGCATAGCACCCTTTGTTATTCTGGCTAATACGGTAGCGGCTTCCAGCATGGCAGCGCAGCCAGCCTTCATGTCTGCAGTTCCCAATCCTAAAATTGAATCACCCTTCTGATGAAATCCGTAGTCCTCCAGGTCATAGGCGTTTACCGTGTCCAAATGCCCTATAAAATAGAGGGTGTCCCACCCCTTCCTGGACGGTGGCACGATGAGGTTGTAGCGATTCTCGTCCACCTCTTGCCTGGTTACACACAAGCCAAGTTTCTTTAGGTAAACTTCTGTGAATTCAAGAGCCTCTTCCTCTTTTCCTGTGGGACTGTAAATGTCCACCAGGTCGCGAATGATACTTTTGAGCCTCTTTGGCTGTATCTGGGCGGATTGGTTTAACTTCGTCTTCATTGGATACTTGGGGGTTGTCTATTTCTTCAGTGTTTTTGCCATCCAGACATGATCAGCACGGACAGAGAATCCTAGCCCCTTGAAAAAGCCGATAGCTTTCGAGTTTTCGGCATCGGTATCGGCAATAACCATCCGTACACCGTCTTCCTCGAACCTGTCTTCCAGTCTGCGGTAAAGCCGTTGGCCCAGGTTACTCCGCTGGTACTCCTCATCCACGCCTATCCAGCTCACGTACCCGTATTTCTTCCAGGCAGTGCCCTCTTTCTCTATGGTATTGGCCAGAATAAAGCCCACGATTTTGCCATCGGACTCGGCTACCAGACAATAGCTAGGGTCAGAAGTGAAATAGTCAGTAACCTCGTAGGCGTCCCATGTCCGGTAGAGTATGGGGAACTCCTCGCTGGTGAAAAGCTGTTCCCCCAGGTGATAGACGGCACTGACGTCGTCTATCTCCATCTGGCGTATCTCGGCCTCTAGCCTCTTTTTCTTGTTGTTATTGTTTTCTTCTGGCATATTCTCCTGTCTATCTCTTTATTTGTGGCATGGCTATCTATGCTTTCATCACCAGGAAAACCGTCGGATTTGAGTAAAGCTGATGGGCATGCCTGCTGTCCATCAATGCCATATAATGGCTTAGCAACGGTGGCATATTATAGGGTAGACAAGAAGTAAGAGGCAAGATGCGTCGTTCGAGACCCGTCGCTGGTCACTCGCATCTTACCTCTTGCTTTTGGCTTCTAGGTTCTGTCTTTCAGCCAGTTAATTCTGGCCTTCGCCTTGCTGGCAGCGGAGGATTTAGTGGTGGCTTTGCGCAGTTGATTCGCCAGAGTGGTGTCTCCAAATACGTCCCTGACCCAGTTGCTGAAGTCGTTTTTGTGTTCAGTAACGTGATGCCGGAAAGCCTCCTCTGACATACGCTCCAGGGCAGCAGCTAACTCCTGCAGATTCTTGAAAACCTCGCCCCCGTAGCACCAGAATGCCTTTTCCTCAGATACGTCTGCTAGCGTCTTTACAGCTTCGGTCTTCTTTTTAGCCATAATCAGGGCTACACCTCCGTGTTATTAGCAAAGTTAAAGGTCAAAAGTCAAAAACTTCCCTGGGCGCGTCGCTCCCCGCAGTTCAAAGCTACAAGTCACGAGCTGCACGCCTCCGACAGCCTGCACCTTGCAACCTGGGACTGGATATGATTATAATATCACATCGATTCATGTTATTTCAATGATGATTTATTATTCATGTACTGTTATACATCCTGTGCAACGTACCTGAAGGAGATATAATGGTTTTTAGGCGATGGGGAAGAAAACCTTCGTCCCGATGGGCATTCGTGACCAACCATGCTCTAGTCCTGGCTTACATTGCCAGACACAAGCGAACTACAGCCCTGGAGTTGGCAAACGAAATAGGCATCACGGAGAGAGCTACAAGGAAGATAATCGCCGATTTGTTGGAAGAGGGCTACATAATTAAAGAAAGGGAGGGGAGGCGGAATCGGTATGATATTGTTCCTGATTTGCCATTGCGAAATCCCCTGCATGAGGAGGCCGAAATAGGCACCTTGCTTAGAGTATTGGGGTGGCGGGGACGGAAGAGACGAGAAGCGAGAGGCTAGAAGACAACAGGCGAGAAACAAGTGACTAGTGACCGAAGACTTGCAACTTAAGGCTTGTCTTTGAGGGGTTAGGTGGCCCACTTGGGCCGGGGGGAACGGCGGGCGGCCACTGACCGGGCATAACCTGCGCCGGCAGCACGGTTGTTGAGGAGTCCCTCCTGCAGTCCAGAGAACTGCTTGCGCGTTGGCTGTGTGTGGACTATGCGGCTGGCCAATAGACCTTCCCGTGATCCAGTAAGCGGTTTGCGTGGGGGCAGAGCATGGATAACATTGTTCTTGGTCTTGAGATGGGATTCACGGAGATGGTCTGCAGTGTGCGGCTTGCAGGCCACAGGCCATTTTCTGGGCATCTGGCCTTCCCTGATGCCGGTTACATGATAATGGATAGCCGCCCCATCCTTCATCTTCAGATTGTAAGAATAGATGTCACTGAAATAGGCACGGCGATATACTAGCTGCGGCTCTTGTCCCATTTTCTTGCTGCGGGCATAGCCCAAGAGCCCCACACCAATGAACGTGGTAGTTGGCTCCGGCAGGAAAATCAGAGCCAGCCCTACGTATTCCAGACCAGTGTATATTGGTAATGAACTCATAACGAATTCAACGAGGCGAGATTGTAGCCCACATTCCCACGTTTGTCAATAGCTAAGCCACGGAAAACACCCATTTGCCTATCGGCGGTTACGGGGGTAAACTAATTAACCGTATGGAGGTCATATCATGGACAGCAACCAGAAGCTAGGCGCCATACTCGGGTGGACAATGGCGATAGTGATGCTCTGCAGCGGTACCGCCTTTATCAGCTACAACTATGGCCAGCATATCGGCTATAGCTCAGGTTATCAATCGGGGCACCAGGCCACGCTTAGCCAGACAGATGCCCAGATTCAGGCCAAACAGACTGACTATCAAGCCGGCTATGAAGCAGGACGTCAGGCTGCCTTAAAAGACACCTCCAACCGTTTCTCCCTACGGAACCCCACCTTCCAGGAGATGCTGGAGCTTCTAGCCAGAGACAAAACCAGCGAACACAAATACATCCCAGGAGAATATGTTTGTGTGGACTTCTCCCATGAAGTGAACAACAATGCTGAAGCCCAGGGAATTCGCTGCGCAGTGGTTGACATCTTTTACCCCGAAGGCAAGGGGCATACTATAGTGGCCTTCGAAACCACCGATAAGGGCTTACAATTTGTGGAGCCACAGTTCGACCACCTGGTCACCGTAGAGGTGGGCAAAAGCTATTCGCAAGCTAACGGATACAAGACGCCACCCGGAGATGACACAATCTTACGCTACTTGATAACCTGGTGACAAACAGAGACAAGCGCTGGTTAATAATAAATAGGCCAGCTACAGCATCACCACTATGGTGGCTTCTGTATCAGAAACCTTCTCCACCCTTAATGGCGTGCCCGGCATCGATAACAAGTATCTTTGAGAACCATCGAGGCTAAGAATTTGCACTCCCATTTCCTCAGTTACAGTCAATGACCCGGCACCGCTATCTGTCCATTCTCCGATTAGCTTGTTGGGCATGGCAAGACTGATGCCATGAGTGCCATCGCGTATGGTCATCACCCGAACCATTATGCTCACTTCGCGCTCCTGAGCCATTCGTCCTTCTCCTTCACCTGAGGAGGTTATTGTATCATATCATCCCCTGCAAGTCTTTTAGGACTTGCCAGACTGTGATAGAATAACACATAAATTCATTAGGGAGGGGAGTTATGAAAGTTAAAGATGTTATGACTTGGAACGTGGTCACTATTCCCAGCGATACACCCATAATGGAAGCCAAGAAGATCATGCAGACACACAAGGTTTTGCGAATACCTGTCGTGGACAAAGGGAAATTAGTGGGCATAGTGACCAAAGAACGCATCGACCGCCAGGGGCCATCGCCGGCCACCAGCCTCAGCGTTTGGGAAATCAACTACCTGCTGGCCAAAATGACGGTAAGAGAGGTGATGCAGAAGGACTTGGTCACCGTTACCCCCGATACCTCAGTAGAATATGCAGTTGCGCTGGCCCAAAGCAAAGGCGTGGGAGCACTGCCAGTGGTAGACAGCGGCAAGCTGGTAGGCATAGTCACCACCAACGACTTCTTCTACAAGGTTCTGAATCCCATGCTCGGCATAGGCAAGCCAGGCGTAGTGAGGCTCCATGTCACCAAAGGAGCTGACCCCAAGAACCTGACTTCAGTCCTGGATTGCATTATGAAGAGTGGTGCCAAGATCGACGGCGTGCATACTATGCCGCCATTTGAGGGCAGGGAAAAGGACCTACGGGTGCAGGTTGAGACCAAGGACGTCAAGAAATTGATAAGCGACCTCAAGGCGAAAGGCTGTGCTGCCGAGATAGTGGAACGATAACAACCCAGAGTGCAATTCCAGGACAACCAGGTGGCTCATTGCCACACCAGCTTATTGACCTGGGGGATTATCCGACACAATAATCCCGCTCACGGAGGTATCTCATGGGGAACATGGCCATTGTTGTCGATAGTGCTTGTTGTCTTCCGGAGGAAATCAGGAAAGAGTATGCTATCGAGGTAGTGCCCCTGAACATCCATTGCCAGGGCAAATCCTATCAAGATGGCCTAGATATTACTCCTCTACAAATCTATGCTCTGCAAAGAGCTGACAAAGTTCTTACAACCTCAGCACCACCACCCGGAACATTCGTCGATATTTTTTCCCGCTTGGCCAAAAACAGCAAGGATATCCTGTGCCTCAGCGTCGCCTCTACTTACAGCGCCACCTTCTCCTCAATGCAATCAGCCATGGACATGGTCAGGAGGCAACTGCCTAAACTACGAATAGAGTTGATAGACTGTTGTACCGGTTCAGCAGCTCAAGCCCTGGTCGCCCTGACTGCAGCTCGTGCCGCAAAATTGGGCCACAGTTTGAATGACATCATAACCAAAGTCCAGCAGAGCATCCCCAGAGTTGAAATCAGCCTGGTGCTGGACACCCTGAAATACCTGGAGAGGGGTGGCAGAGCACCTAAAATAGGAGCATGGGCAACATCACTGCTCAGGCTAAAACCGGTTGTCACCAACTCGATGGGACATGCGCGCCTTCTTGGAATGGTAAGAAGCCGGACTCAGGGAATTGACCGCCTGGTCAAATCCGTGAAGGAAAAGGCAGGCCTCAACAAGCTTCGGGCTATCGTCGTCCATAGCGACCTTGAAAAAGAGGCCAGGCTCTTGGAAAACCGTCTCCATACAGAGGTCAATTGTAGCGAAACCTACGTCACCGAGGTCAGCGCAGTTGTGGCTGCCCATGTCGGCCCTGGTGCTATTGGCATTGCCTTTTGCGCTTCCGAATAACGATATAACGATATGGAGAACCCAATGCTACTGGCTAGCGGCATCTTAGTTGTAGGTGCCTACCTTCTTGGCTCTTTCCCCTACATGCTCCTGCTAGGCAAGGCCAGGGGTATTGACCTGTCCCAAGAACCTGATTCACACCAAGCGCTATGGAGTAAAGTCGGCCGATTGGAAGGCCTTTCCGGGGTGCTGGTTGACATGCTCAAAGGCGTCATCCCTATTGCTGTTGGATTCCTGCTCAACTTTGACCTGGCAACGATTGCCGCTGCCGGTGTCGCAGCGCTAACAGGCCAGATGTGGCCGGTCTTTGAGAAGTTCGACGGCGAGAAGGGCAACACTACCGGCGCAGGAATGATACTCACCTCTACCATGTTTCTCACGGCAACCACCTCCCCCCTTGCCTACTGGGTCTTCATCCTCACCATCATCCCGGCGCTGACCGGCTTCTTTATCAGGACAATTCCTCGTTTTACAGCCCCAGGTCAGACAATTGATGAACGACTTAAGCTGGGCGGGCCGGCCAGCAATAGCCTGCCGCTGGGAATGCTCATCGGATTTGCGGTATCACCGTTAGCATCATGGCTCCTGAACCAGCCAGTGGAAATGACTATAGCCTTTTTAGCCACCTTTATCCTCATCGTACTCCGCCGCCTCACTGCCAGCCTGGGCGCTGACCTCAAGGAGCCTAGAGCAAGCACGAGAAGTATACTGCTCAACCGCTTCCTCTACGACCGCAGCTACCTGTAGAGACCTCCTGCACAATCATCTTTTGTTGCATCCAGTGAAAACGTCACCTTTATCGTTCAAGGCTGGGTATGCAGCATAGCGGAACACACCTTCAGCCATTCCTGGATTCTACAGAGGATAGACCACGAGGCTAGCAACAGCAGAAGAGGCTATTAGACCAGTCCCTGGATTGCCTGGAAATACTTGCCTTCGGTCTTTATTGATGGTGCGATCACCATCCTCGCCTTGTGCATATCCTTGACGGTGAGAGCACCGCAGACTCCCATGCAAGTCTTCAATGCTCCGACGAAGTTCTCAGTGCCTCCAGTGACCGATGTTGGCCCGAAGAGAAGCTGCTCCAGGGTAGTCCGGGCTCCCACCTTCACCCTGGTACCCCTGGGCAGGGCGGGGTGAGGATGTGACATGCCCCAGTTGTATCCTTTCCCCGGAGCTTCCTTCGCTTGAGCCAGGATAGAACCAAGCATCACGGCATCAGCGCCAGAGGCGAAGGCCTTGCATAAATCGCTCCCAGTTCGAATGCCGCCATCAGTAATAATCGATACGTATTTCCCCGTCTCTTTGAAATAAGCATCACGCGCAGCAGCACAGTCCATGGTCGCTGTGACCTGCGGCACACCAACCCCCAGAACCTCCCTTGTAGTGCACGCAGCCCCGGGCCCAATGCCCACCAGGAGTCCATCGATGCCAGTTCTCATCAATTCTAACGCTGCGCTATAGGTGACACAGTTGCCCACCACCACAGGCATCTTCAACTGGTCGCACAGCTCGGAGAAGATAAGCCCACGGTAGCTCTTGGAGATATGGCGAGCAGTGGTCACTGTGGACTGGACTACAAGTATATCTGCGCCAGCCTCTCTGGCCACAGGGGCAAGCCGTTTGGTGGTGGCAGGGATGAGCGATACGGCACAGACAGCTCCTGCCTTCTTAACCTTCTGGATACGGTCACCGATTAGGTTGTCCTTAATCGGCTCGGAATATGCCTTTTGCAGCAGCGCTGTGACCTCGCCATCAGGTGCCTGGGCTATCTTGGCGATTATCTCTTCCGGTTTTTCGTATCTGGCCTGGACGCCATCCAAATTGAGCACCGCCAGTCCGCCGAGCTTGTGCATAGCAATAGCGAAGTCGGGGTCAACAATAGCATCCATAGCCGAAGCCAGGATAGGTATGGGGAACTTCAAATTACCGATGATCAGTTCAGTGTTGGTCTGGTCGGGATTGACGGTGATGTCGCCGGGGACAATAGCCACCTCTTCAAAACCGTAAGCTCGTTCCATTTCTTTGAATTTCGGGATGGCCATGCTTGTCCCCTTGAGGTTATTGGAGGAGACTATAGCAAAGGGCATAAGTTTTAGTCAAGCCGAATCGTTTGCTTCAGTGCTAGACCACCAAACGTGGGTAAGCTATAATTAAGCGATTTGGCTGTGCCAGCGCTCTACGTTGTGGCTACCCCAATCGGCAACCTGGAAGATATCTCACTGAGGGCTTTGCGCTTGCTAAAAGAAGTGAAGTTGATTGCCGCCGAAGACACCCGCAGCACGCGTCATTTGCTCAAGCAATACAATATAAAGACCCCACTAACCAGCTACCATGAGCAAAACAAGCGAGCCAAGCTCGGATATCTCCTGGACTGCCTGGCTGAGAAGGATGTAGCGCTGGTATCCGAGGCAGGCATGCCAGGCTTGAGCGACCCAGGCTACGAACTAATTACCGCGGCCATCGAACAGGGCGTGCCCGTAGTGCCCGTCCCCGGGCCCTCGGCAGTGATTACGGCACTGGCAGTTTCAGGGCTGCCTACAAATCAATTTGTCTACCTCGGTTTCTTGCCCCGGCGCAAAGGAGAGAGGCGACGTTTGTTACAGTCGATGACTGACAAGCCATGGACCATAGTAGCTTTTGAAGCTCCGCATCGGCTTATCGAGTCGCTGGAAGATGCCCTGGAGATTCTGGGGGATAGAAAAACAGCAGTTTGCCGCGAGCTTACCAAGCTCTACGAAGAAGTCTTCCGGGGAAAGCTGAGCGAAGCCATAAAACACTTCTCCCAGCCCAGGGGGGAGTTTACCTTGGTCATCACCGGCTGTGTCCCGAAAGAGCCGGAGGTCAGCGGACCGGTGGAAAAGGAGCTGGCTGCGCTTTTCAAACAGGGGCTTGGTGCTAAGGAAGCAGTAGCCAGATTGTCCGGCAAGACAGGTTTGCCCAGGAAAATGCTCTATCAAGCCTGGCTGAAAGTAATTGAAGGAGAATGAAGTATGCGACGCGGTCTTACGGCTACAGGCCAACTAAAGTGCCACGAATGCAAACGCATTATTGAGCACGGCGAGCGTTATCTGCTGCAAGGCGAGGAGGGAAAAGAGCAGCGCTGGTGCCTTGACTGCTGCCTGAAGAAGGGCGAAGCCGAAACTGTCAAAGAGAAAGGCGAGAAATATATCACCTTCTTCCCCAGAAGCAAATTCGAAAACAAATAGCAATCACCAGGGTGTACTCATGACTGAAAACATTCTTGTTGCAGTAGCCTGGCCCTATGCCAACGGCCCGTTGCACATGGGACATATCGCAGGCGCCTACCTGCCTGCCGATATCTTCGCACGGTATCATCGTCTCAAGGGCAACCACGTTTTGATGGTGTCTGGCAGCGACCAGCACGGCACGCCTATCACACTGCGAGCCGAGCAGGAAAACAAGAAGCCACAGGAGGTAGTAGCCAAGTACCATAAAGAGTTCCTCGACTGCTGGCAGAAGCTGGGCATATCCTGGGACCTGTTCACCACCACCGGCACAGCCAATCATGCCGAGGTTGTCCATGACATTTTCCTGCGTCTGTTAGACAAGGGATATATCTACAAGGACAGCATGCCACAAGCTTACTGTCCGCAGTGCAAACGCTTTCTACCTGACCGCTACATTGAGGGTACCTGCCCAAACTGCCAATATCCCCAGGCTAGGGGAGACCAGTGCGATGAGTGCGGCAGGACATTGAACCCCAGCGACCTCCTCGACCTCCGCTGCCGTATCTGCTCGGCTGTGCCCAGGTTCGAAAACTCGGAACATTTCTTCCTGCGCCTCAGCGCCTTTGAGGACAAGCTCAAGGCGTGGGCAAAGAATCAAACGCACTGGCGGCAGAACGTGCTCAATTCTACACTGGCGTTTCTGGAAGGCGGGCTTAAAGACCGCGCCATCACCCGAGATATAGAGTGGGGCGTGTCCGTCCCTCAGCCGGGCTTCGAGAAAAAACGCATCTACGTCTGGTTTGAGGCCGTAATCGGCTATCTCTCAGCCAGCAAGGAATGGGCAAAGTCCAAAGACGATACCTCAGCCTGGGAGCTTTTCTGGAAAGGCGATGCCAGGAGCTATTATTTCATAGGTAAGGACAACATCCCCTTCCACACCATGATCTGGCCAGCGATGCTGATGGGATACGAGGGTCTCAACCTGCCCTACGATGTGCCAGCCAACGAGTTCCTGACTATCGAGGGCAAGAAGCTCTCTACCAGCCGCAACTGGGCGGTATGGCTGCCCGACTATCTTGAGAGGTATGCGCCCGACCCTCTGCGTTACCTGCTATCCATAGCCATGCCAGAAACGTCGGATACCGATTTTTCCTGGCGCGAATTCGTCCGACGCAACAATGATGAGCTAGTGGCTACTTACGGGAACCTGGTACACAGAGTTTTGACCTTCACCCAACGCAATTTTGGTGGAGCAGTCCCCGCTCCAGGCGAAATCGGTGCCCAGGGTCAGGGGCTTCTGGAATTAGCGCAGACAACATTGAATGACGTGGACAAGCTCCTTTACGGATGCCATTTCAGAGAGAGCGTCAGGTCAGCGATGTCCCTGGCGCAAGCAGCTAACCGATACCTCGATGACCAGGCACCCTGGAAAACAATAAAACAGGATAGCCAGGCTGCTGCCACATCGGTTTACGTGGTGCTTTCGGTGCTGTCTGCTTTAAAAACTATTTTCTATCCGTTTTTACCCTTCAGCTCCCAGAAACTGCACGGCTATCTGGGCTTCAAAGGCAAAGTGGAAGATGCCGGCTGGGAATTCCAACAGCCGGCTGCAGGACGGAAATTGCCCAATCCAGAGCCTTTGTTCACCAAGCTGGAGGAAAGCATCATCGCCGAGGAAACCGCCCGCCTGGGAAGCAGCAGCTCATAGACTTATCGGTAGGTAGTGCCAATGAGTTTGGACGAGATATATGCGCCGATTGTGGATGACCTCGAAGATGTAGAGCGTTGTCTGCAACAAGCGGCTCAGGTTGACGACCCCCTGCTGGCAGAGTTACTCAAATACGCGGTAGAAGGTGGCGGCAAGCGATTAAGGCCGGCTTTCACCTTGCTCTGCG
>VGOF01000027.1 GCA_016875975.1 Chloroflexota bacterium
CTCGATTTTCTTCACCTTCTGGGGCATAAAGGCTATTCAGAAGGGCAATTTCACCGGCCAGAGCTTCTTCGGCCGCATGATGTCTATCATGAACCGTGGCGGTATTAACCGCATCGGCCCCTCCCGCTTCAATTTCTGGGGCATCGGCCGCTGGATGTTCAAAAAGATGATGAAAGACCACAAAGTTACATCCCTGGAAGAACTCCGGCAAATGGCTATTGACCTGGGCGTGAGGCTCATGCCCTGCCTGACTAGCATGGAAGTGATGGAAATAAAGCAGGAAGACCTCATCCCAGAAGCCGAAGAACCCTGCGGCGTGGCTACCATGCTGGAGCAGGCTTTCCAGTCCGGCGCCACATTCTTCATTTAAACAAGGAGGCTGAAATGGCAGAAGAAATCAAAGCAGACCAGACTATCAATCTGGAGGGACTCCTCTGTCCTATCCCTGTGGTCAAGGTTAGCCAGGCTATCAAGAACCTGCCCGTGGGCGGCGTATTGGCAGCTACTGCCACCGACCCCGGCGTGCTGGCTGACATCCCGGCCTGGGCACGAAGCACCGGCAACGAACTCCTCTCCATGAACCGCGAGGGCAAGCTTATCAAATTCTTCGTGAAGAGGACCAAGTGAGCGCGCTGCAGATGGCCACCGCCGGAATTGCCCTGGCCGGTGCCGCCGTCTTTGCAGCAGGTGTTATATCTATCTTGGTCGCTGTGCAGCGGCGTCCCTATAGCCCTGAACTAGCGCCTGTCAAAGGCTCCCCGGCACGGGGGGTACTCTGGGCTTTCACCCTCGGCATGCTGCCTTTGGCTAAGGAAAGCGCTCGCATACACTGGGTAGCTTACCTCCGCGGCATAGTTTTCCACATCGGTATTTTCGTCGGCGCCGCTTACTTGGTGGCTACCCCCTGGCTAGCACAAATACCTGAACCGCTGCGCCTCTGGCTAGCAGCCCTGTTCGCAGTAGGCGCTATCCTGGGACTGGCCGGCTTCGGCATCCGGCTAGCCGAACCCACCATGCGACTCCTCAGCACCCCTGACGACTATTTCGCCCTGGCATTAACCACGTTATTTATGGCCTCTGCTGCCATATCCGCCTATGCTACAGACTACCTACCCGCCTTCTGGGCTATCTCGGGCATAACCATGGCTTACGCCCCCTTCGGCAAGCTCAGGCACTTTATCTATTTCTTCTACGTTCGCATTTTCCTGGGCTTGGTCTTTGGCCGACGTGCCGTGCTGGAGTAATCAGATGACAACGACCACAATATCTGAAAAAGACAAGATGACTCTGGCCAGGGAGATGCTGGGGAAGCTGGTTGACCGCAGGGTGCTGGCAGCGCTGGAAGTATGCGTCCGCTGCGGCATCTGCACCGAGAGCTGTCACTACTACCGGTCTAATCCCAAGACAGAGCACACGCCCTATTACCGCGCCGAGCAGGTGCGTCGTGTCTACCGCCAGTTCATGGACCCGGTCGGCCGTGCTTTTCCGCGCTGGTTTGGCGCCAAGCCCACCGCAGATGAGACGCTGTCTAAATTGGCAGAGACCGCTTTCGCCACCTGCACGCTGTGCCACCGCTGTACCTTCGAATGTCCTTTTGGCGTGGAGACCGCCGAGATAATGCGCGTCATGAGGTCGGTGGCTACCGCTACTGGCTACGGGCCGGAGATGCTCATTGAAATAGCCGGCGCCGCTATAGCCAAGGAAGAGAACGCCGACCTGTTTCGCGACATCTTCCTGGACCAGGTGAAAGAGCTGGAGAAGGAAGTGCAGGATGCACTGGGCAGCTCCAAGGCCAGGATACCAGTGGAGCAGAAAGGAGCACGCTTGCTCTACGTGCCCCTGGCTGGAGCACATACCATCGTCCCCCAGGCTATCATCTTCAACGCAGCCAAAGAATCATGGACATTGAGCATGTTTGACACGGCCAACTACGCCGTCTTCCTGGGAGATGCTGCCAGGTCCAAACGCATTGCCCAGCGCATAATCAAAGAAGCCGAGACGCTCAAAGTCAAGGAGATGATTATCACCGAATGCGGCCACGGCTACACCGCCATGCGCTGGGAAGTCCCCAAGTGGTTCGGCAAACCACTATCATTCGGGTTACGCAATATCATCGAAGTACTGGACGAGTATATCCGAGACGGTGTCATACACGTTAACCCCACCACCAATGGAGAGCCGGTCACCTATCATGACTCCTGCAACCTGGGGCGCAAGGGAGGCTTATTAGAAGAACCGCGTCGCGTGATACGGGCTGTGGTCGGAGATTTCCGCGAGATGACGCCGAATCGGCTGCACAGCTATTGCTGCGGCGCTGGCAGTGGGTTAGTGGCCACCCCCGAATGGACAGACATTCGCCTGGAGGCTGGGAAGCTGAAAGCGGAGCAGATTCGCCAGACGGGAGCCAGGATAGTGGTCACCTCCTGCGATAACTGCCGCCACCAGTGCGGTGAGCTAAGCGAGCACTACAACTTGGGCACCACAGTGACCAGCATCTCAGAGCTGACCGCCAAAGCCCTGGTCTAACCTGCCCAATTTCCTGCCGCCACTGTCGTCGCTAACCCCGATATAATCGTGACTCCCTCAAGAATGACAGCGGGAGGGAGACTGCCACGCCCCGATTGCATCGGGGCTCGCAGTGACAAGGCAGGATGAGAGCTGAACCAGTTCAAAGTGCCTGCATCGCCCACGTAGCATTTGCCGCTACAAGGGATATCCTTCGTCAGCCTGGATTCGAAGTCTCCCTAGCTGCGTGCTCCCCAGCGATGCGCCCGAAGGCAAAGCACTCAGCGAGGTTGCCACCTCCCATGGGATAGAGCTGACCATAAACAGAACCAAGCTCTCCCGCGGCATAGAGCCTGGGAATGGGATTGCCATAGGCATCCAGGACCTGAGCTTTTTGGTTGCGCCGGGGGCCTCCCTGGGTATTAGCGCTCCCAGGCCACAGCTTAATAGCAAAGAAAGGCGGCTCCCGCAGTGGGATTAGCGCCTGCGAAGGACGTCCAAATTCCGGGTCGTGCTTGTGCTCACAGCAGCTATTGTAGTTTTGGACAGTTTCTCTCAGTACCGCAACTTCCATCCCTAGCTTGCCGGCCATCTCTTCCACTGTCTCGGCACGGGCAATCCAGCCCTTCCTTATCTCCTCTGAGTTATCCTCGCTCCACCGATACATCCTGTGCAGCATTGGGCCATAGAACATCAGCGGTAGGGGGCCTGCTTCGATTCGCCGGCGGTCGAAAATCCAGTAGCTGGGCACACGTGGATATTCCAGACGGCGACTGTCGTAAAGAGCTAACTCGTAGTAAAGTGTATGGCGCTTGAACTGCTCATTTGTATACCGTTTACCATGCCTGTCCACAATTATATAACCGCAGTAACTGTTGCCAGTTGCCTCTGCAATCAGGAACTGCAGATAGCCCTTGGTTCCCTTGAAGTTAGGCCCCAGAGCTATTGGAAAATCAGGGGGCTTGAGGACAAAGCAAGCCGAGCAGCAGTTCATATGCCAAAGCGAAGCCCCTACTTCCTGGGCCATCCTTATGCCGTCGCCTGTATTTGAGGTCGAACCAGCAAAATAGGTTGGATAGACCTTGAGATAATTGAGCTTCATCTCCTCATCATATTCGAAGCCGCCAGAACACAAGACCGCAGCCTTCGAGGCTCTTACGTTTGTCTCCTTGTCCTGACATCGGGCAGCAACGCCCAGGACTTCCCTTCTCTCGTTGGTAAGCAGCCTCTCCGCCCTGGTGTGGTACATAATCGGAATGCCCCGTGTTGCCACCTGCTTCTTTAGGAATCTCATCAACCCATGCCCTAAACCCCTGAAACTATAGAGGTCTATGCCTTCGCGTCCCGGCAAATCATGTTCGCCGATGCCGTTTGCCATCAGCCTTATCCTGGCTCCTTGTCTCTCCAACCATTCCTTGTTCTGCGACAGGTGCTCTGCCCAGGCATGAATTGTCTCTTTATCAGTCCAATACAACTCTGGGTTCACTCTGCAAAGGTTCTCCATGTAAGTCCGGGCAGCAGCGACATCGCTGACAGATAAAAACATGCCTACTGACATGTTGCTATTGGAGAAATGGCTGTCGGCGGGCTGCTTTTCCAGAAGCACCACGCCGGCACCGTTGTCATGGGCAGCAATAGCGGCTGCCGCACCAGATGCCCCAAACCCCACCACCACCACGTCTGCGATACTATGCCAAAGTGTCTTGTCCGTTATTACCAATCGCACCCCCTTGCTCTTAGCCAAACAGCATAAGACGGATCACTTCAACCTAGCGTAATTTTGATCACCGTTGACACGCCGTGCCTAATCCTCCTGTTTTTGCCGTTCCACTTCTTTTTCCAGGACACGGATAGCGGCATCGCCAGCGGTCTTCTGGAGACGGGCAATCAGTTCCAACGCATGTCTTTGCTCCTCCTCCCTCATCCTGGCTATCTGGTCATCGGAGTACTTGAGCAGCCCCTTAAGTATCTCGTCGTTATGCTGTCCCATGGTCGGGGGGGCGGTGTATTTATCCTCCTCGATGCCCTCCATTTTCATAGGATTTCCCACCAGTCTCACCTCGCCACCCAAAGGATGCGGCAAGTTGAGTATCATGTTTCGAGCTTTGACCTGCGGGTCAATCACCACCTTGTCAATGGTATTGATTGGCCCGGCCATGATGTCCTCAACATGGAACAGCTCTAGCCAATCCTCTGCAGGTGCCTTGGCCAGGTACTCTTCGATAATCTGGTTGAACTCCTGGCGATGCTTCAACCTATCCTCGCCCTTCATAAACCGGGGGTCTTCGATCATCCACTCTGCGCCTATGACCTTGGCCAACCTCGGCTAGGATGGGCCAATGGCTACGTATCCCTCCTTGCACTTATAGACTCCATAAGGCAGCAGCGCCAGGTGCCCCGAACCCATGGGGCCAGGCACGATTCCGGAACACAGATAATAGGAAAACTCGTAGGCCATGGATGACATCATGGAACCAAGCATCTCCACATCGATTCTTTTCCCCTCCCCTGTCCGCTCTCGCTGCGCTAGGGCGGAGATGACGGCTACCACTCCGAACAGCCCGCCGATTATGTCGGCAGCCGGAAAGCCGGGTTTTACGGGAGGACGGCCTGGTTCTCCCGTCGTGCTCAGTGTTCCAGCCATGCCCTGCACCACCATATCCACGGAGGCGCGATTGACGTATGGCCCGGTTGCCCCATACCCGCTGATAGAGCAGCAGATAATCTTCGGATTGTATTTCTTTACAGAATCATAGTCTGCGCCCAGCCTTTCCATTACACCGGGGCGGAAGTTGTCCCATACCACATCGGCTATCTTGACAAGCTCATAGAAAGCCGCCCTGCCGGTATCTGTGGCCAGGTCCAGAGTTAGCCCTTTCTTGTTGCGGTTGAACGCCATGTAATAGAAAGACTGGCCTTTGTGACCGGGACCAGGGGCGAAGCGACTGAGGTCTCCGCCGGGTGACTCAATCTTGATAACCTCGGCCCCCAGGTCCCCCAGCAGCATGGAGCCGTATGGTCCGGCTATGGCACGTGATAAGTCCAGTATTCTGTATCCGCTCAAAGGTCCTGCCATTTTAGCCTCCTTACTACTTGCGCTTTATGTTCTTTCGGATGTATTCAGCCACTTCACCCACCATAGTCCCGGGGCCGAATATTTCCTCTATTCCCTTTTCCTTGAGGAAGGGGATATCCTCCGGGGGCACAATCCCGCCTCCGATAACCAGCACATCATCTACTCTCTTTTCCTTCAGCAATTCCACCACCCTGGGGAAAAGATACTTGTGAGCACCCGATAAGCAGCTCAGGCCGATGGCGTCCACATCCTCCTGGATGGCCGTCTGCACGATTTTCTCAGGGGTCTGGCGCAAACCGGTGTATATGGTCTCCATGCCTTCGTTTCGCAAGCCAAGTGTCAGCACCTTGGCACCGCGGTCATGGCCGTCCAGGCCGGTTTTGGCTACTAGAACTCTTATGGTCTTCTCTTTGCTCTTGTTCATCTATTTTCTCCTAAAGCGTTGCCGGCTGATATTCCCCGAAGACATCTCGGAGAACATCGCACATCTCCTGCTCGCTGACATAGGCTTTGGCGCATTCTATGAAGTGCGGGATGAGGTTCTCATCTTCTTTCTGCGCCTTGACCCTCAATTCCTTCAGCAACTGAGACACAGCACGGTTGTCCCGATTCTTCTTTAAGTCGGCGAGCCTCTTAATCTGCTTTTCCTCTGCCTGCTCCCGCTTCACCGGGTCGTAGGGATGCGGTACCAGGTGGCTTGTCTGCACTTCTAATTCGTTCTCGCCCACAAAACAGTTGACTCCTACCACCAGGTCTTCAGCAGTCTCTATCCGCCTCTGTCGTTCGAAGGCGCTCTTGGCTATTTCGCGTTGCATGTAGCCACTCTCTATGGCAGCTACAACTCCACCCATAGACTCGATTTTTTGCAGCTCTTTCCATGCCGCCTCCTCGATTTCATCGGTGAGATGTTCCACATAGTAGGAACCGGCAAGGGGATCCAACACCTTATTCAATTTAGCTTCATAGTACAGTATTTTGAAGGCGTCTTCAGATAGCTGCGACGCCTCCAGGCTCCAACCCAACCCCAGCGGTTCGTCGAAGGGGGGCATGGGGATGGGGAGTCCACCAGAAAGGGCTGAAGCGATGGCCCCCACCACCGAGCGGGTGAGGTTATTAAGAGGACGCTGGACGGTGCAATTCTCATATCCCATGTGAGCGCCCGCAGGCTGTCGTAGCAGCATACTCCTTTCATTCTTGGCACCGAACTTCTCCTTCACTACCTTTGCCCACATCCTTCGAGCCGCCCTCTGGAAGGCTATCTCCTTGAAAAACTCCATGCTGCCGCCAAAGGCATTGACCGAGAACCTGGGGGCGAAAGAATCAACATCCAGGCCAGCATTAACTCCCTCCTGCAAGTAGGCGCACAGTATGGCCATACTGAAGGCCAGGTCTTGCTCTCTGGTGGCTCCTGCGCCCCTGATGTGATAACCGCCTACACTGGTGATATTTACATGCGGGCAGTGCCTGGTGAAGAACACCAGGCTGTCACGGAACATCCTCATCGAGTGCCTGGGTGGGAAAATATACGTACCGCGAGCAATAAACTCCTTGAGAATGTCATTCTGAGGGGTTGCCCTCAGCTTGTCCAGTGGTATCCCCCTCTTCTCGGCCAGGGCAAAGTACATTGCTATGAGGATATTGCAGGGACCATTGATGGTGAAATTGGAGGCGATTCTATCAAGCTCCAACTCCCCCTGGAAAGGCTCATAGATGACCTCAAAGTCCTTCAAGGTATCTACGGCGACGCCGGTTTTGCCTACCTCACCGCGGACCAGTGGATTATCTGAATCGTAGCCACACTGAGTTGGCAAATCAAATGCCAGATTGGGCCCACGTCTTTGGCCCCGCCTTTGCATCTCGATGTAGTAGTCCCTGGTATCTTCCGAAGTCCCATAACCTGAATAAGTCGCTGCCCTTACCTGCCCAGAAGCGGCAGGCAATCCCCTTCTCGGCGCCGGCAAGGCTGGCGATGTAGGGTAAGTGCCAGCAGTAAAAGGATACTCGCCGGGGAACCCAACCTGGCTCGGGAAATCGAAATCCTCGATGTCAGCGGGAGAATAAAACTCAGTCGGAGACTCCTTGAGCCAGAACCTTTCCAAGGCTGGCTTCAACACCTTCTCTTCCCATTCCTTTTTTCGCTGCTTTATTTTTTCGATGTCAGCACTCATGGCTACACCTCCTTCATTTTTCACAGTTCATGCTACCCGTTCACCTTCATTCATAAGTAGTGGCACACGGCAGAAGCTCTACGGGAACACCGGTAGCCCTCTCGATGTCCAGGTAAACGCGGCCCGTCAGGTCCCGTCCCCACCCACTCAAATTGAAAGGCGATGATGGGATGACCACCAGGTCCGGTTTGAACCCCTTGCGTGCCACATAATCTTGAATGTGGTCGATGAAGTCCTGGACTACCAGCAGGTCTCCCATGAAGATGCTGCCGCCGAAGAAACGATTCTGCGGGACCTCGATGTCTATTCTTGATGCGCCGTTTGTGAACAGATGGGTTTCAGCAAGACATTGCTCAAAGGAAGGCTTCACCAGCTCTGAAGAGAGAAAGAGGACTCGCCTTGCTCCACGGGCTTCAATAACCTGCTTCAAATCCTCCAGGTAGCTCACCCTGAATCCGGCTCCCATGAAGACCATGCCGAAATAGGCATCGAAGTCGGGCGAGTAAGGATAGGAATGCCTGGTCGAGTCCAGCTTTATCTGAAGTGTGCTTGTGCCCCGCTGTACCTTGAGGTCAAGCTTATTTGCCTGACTTTGTCGCAGAACGGAAAGGAGGTCACGAGCTTGTGGTCTGCTACGAACTGGCAGCCCGCTCACCTCCAAAATTGTGTCGCCCTTCCTCAAGCCATCGAGGTAAGCAGGAGAGTTCTTTACCACTCCAATTATTTGAGGCAAGTTCTTGCGCTTGTGGTAGATATTTTCCTCGTACAAAGTGGGCATGGCTATGATGGGGCAATCGTATTTATCCCGAAGCTCCCTGACCTGCTCTATGGCTGCTTCCCAAACCTGGCGAAAATCGAGTCCAGGGGTAGGCGAGAAGCATCCAGTACATCCAGGGAGATTAACCTGTATCAAATGTGCTTCCTGGCTTGCGGCATAGGCAATCGTAGTCGAGAGGTCATCCAGCATCTCGCTCAGCGTGCCCAGTGGCCAGGGGACGATGACAGCAGCATAGGGGATAAGATGCTCTCCCTGAGCAACGGCAGGGCATTGATTGCCGTTTGAGGATGGGGGTCTTTCATCAGCCTTTGGCGCCGTAACGGTGAAGAGCTATTCAGCGAGAAATACAGATAGATAGGCTTCAGTTCAGCCAGCTCGGCAACCATTTCTGGCGTGAGATTGTTTCCATTAGTGGTAATTCTGAACGGCCTTGAGGTCTTAGCCCTGAGCTTGCGGAGCATGGCCAGAAAAAATGGGTGGGCGGTTACCTCGTAGACGGTACCCAGGCTGGGAAACAAGGCCAGGCCGCTTTCCGGCGAAAAATACTCTATTCTCGTCTTTATCTCTTCAAAATCCTCTCCTGCCGCCCGGCTCACGTTGTCCCTGGCAGCTACCAATGGTGGATTACCCTTATTGCAGCAAAAGACGCAATCACAGCTACAGCGTCCGCCGGCATAATCGATAACCTCGCCCGGGCTGCCGGTGCTGGGAACGGTCCAGTCATGAAGGTCCTTCAGCATGAAACCATCGACCTTGACCGGTTTTCCCTGATACTCGAATTCCACCAGGTCCAGGACTGACTCTATCAATTCGGCGAGCAGGCCTATTCTAGGTTCGTACAAAGAGGCGTTGGCCACGCTCTGAAAAGCAGGGCAATCGCCCTTGTCTGGTTCCAGATGCTGATTTCCTTTTGGTTTGCCTGAAGCCGAGAAGGCTGAAGGCTTGTCCAGGTTGCGGAACAGGGGATAACTTTGTTCCCTGTCCATCAGCCACCTGAAACCATCGACTTTGACATCCTCGCCAGAGCTTTGGGGGACAACCACGTTGAGGAGGCTCTCTAGAACTGCCCTTCCCAGCTCAGCAAGACGATGGTGGAAGACAGGCGCCCTGGTCGATTCCGAGTCGAGCCGATAATGGAAGGCGTAGTCCTGGTGTGCTTCATCTGCCTTTGAATTCCGGTTTACGCTTTTCAATGAATGCCTTAACACCTTCCTGCACATCTTCGGTTATCCAAGAACGCTCCATTATGACCTTTAATTCGCCTTCTTCTTCCGGGCTCAGACGGCTGTAAAGCAGCTTGTTAATGATGGACTTCATGCCTGCCAGTGCTAAAGGCGCATTCTCGGCGACCTCCTGAGCCAGCGAATAAGCGGTAGAGACAAGTTGGTCTTCAGGCACGGCATAATGAACCAGCCCCATTTCCTTTGCTCTCTGGGCTGTGAAGAACTTGCCGGTGAAAAACAGCTCTTTGGTATAGGCTATTCCGATAAGCCTGGTGAACCTTTCTATGGATTTGGGGAAGTACACCAGCCCCAGTTTAACCGGGTTAATGCCTATTTTAGCCGAATCGGCGATCACCCTGAAATCGCAAGCTGCTGCCAGGTCACACCCCGCCCCCACCGCATAGCCATAAATCATGGCGATGACAGGGCAGGGACAATTCAGCACGCTGTCTATGGTCATCTGAACAATGTTGCCACCATCCTGCTCGCCGACCACTGCTTCCAGGTCTGCCCCGGCACAAAAAGCCTTCTCACCAGCACCACGGAGGACTATCGCCCTGGTATCACCGCCAGGCTTTATGCCGTTGAATGTCTCAATCAGAGCGCGTCCCAGCTCCGGGCTCAGTGCGTTTCGTCTCTCAGGTCGGTTCAGAGAGACAGTGCAAATATAATCCTTCTTCTCTACTATAAGTATATCGCCCATGTCCTCACCTCAAGATTCATCACAATGATGAATAGGATAACGTCAGCAAAAGATTGCGAAGCATGGTCATCACCTCACCACAAGGTTAGGAAGCCAGGTGCTCAACTGCGGGAAGAAATAGACGATGAGCATGCCTACCAACATGATTGCGAAAAATGGAATCATGCCCCTGACCACATCGCTAATGGATGCCCCGGAAATGCCCTTCACCACATAAAGGTTCATCCCTACTGGAGGGGTTATCAGGGCCATCTCCATGTTCAGGGTTACCAGCACCGCAAACCAGATTCCATCGAATCCCAGGGAGATAATCAGCGGGTAAACTATGGGCAGGGTAATCAACATCACAGAAATGACTTCAAGGAACATGCCCAGGATGATGTAAATGAGCATCAGAAGCCATATCACTGCCCAGCCTGGGATGTTCATGGCTGAAATTGCCTGGACAACCGTGTTGGGAACCTGGAGCAGTGTTATAAACAAACCCATGACCAGAGCGCCAAAGAATATAGCCAGGATCATTCCTCCGCTGGCTGCGCTTTGCCGTAATACCTCTGGCAACTGGCGAAGCGTTATCTTTCTTCGAGCCAGTGCCATAACGAACGCATAAAGCGCCACCACTGCTCCAGCCTCCAGAACGGTGAACAATCCGCTGTAAATCCCGAAGAGGATTATCGCCGGCGCCAGCAATCCCCATATGGCCGTCTTGAAGGCGCCGAACCTCTCCTTCCAGGAATAGGGCTGTATCTTGGTATAGGCGCCGGTTCGGCTGCAGGACACAACTGAGTAGAGGATGAACAGTGCCATAACTACAATGCCCGGGATGAAACCGGCGATAAATAGCTTACCCAGAGATTCCTCGGTCAACGCCGAGTATATAATCATGGTGCCACTGGGTGGAATCATAATTCCCAGCGTTCCTCCAGCCGCCACCAGCCCGTAAGAAAATCGCTTATCATAGCCACGCGCTGCCAGCGCCGGAAGCGCCACCAGCCCGATGGTGATGGCTACAACGACGCTGGATACGGAGATAGCAGCGAACACTGCGCAGGCAACCACAGTGGCTATTGCCAGGCCGCCGGGAAGATGTCCAAACCACTTGTCACACAGGTCATAAAGCTCACCTCCGACACCACTGCTCTGGAGTAGCTGGCCGGCGATGATGAACAGAGGCAGGCAGGCCAGGGCGAAGTTGTAGAGAGCGCCATAGCTCACATTGGCAATTGCGGTCAGCGCACTGAACCCGCCGTATAGGGTAAACATGCCTGTTATCCCAACCAGTGCCAGGGCAACGAAGATGGGCAGCCCACTGCAGAGCAGCACCAGCATCAGCACTACTAGCCCGGCAATGGGAGATACATAATATAGCCAGACGGCTACTCCCATAACGACCAGGAAAGAACAGACCAGGAGAACAGGATTGTCGCCCAGTCCTCCTCCTTTCACCACTGGCTGGATTCTCAAGGTGTTGCATTTGACTACCAGGTCCTTTATCAACTGCAGGCCGAGAAGGGTGCCGCCAAGCAACAATGCCAGCTTGGGTACCCACATCGGAGCCACAAAGGTGCCGATGGTTGTCTCACCCGACAGGGCAGCTTTCATGAAAAAGCCATATCCGTAGTAGGTGAAGATGCCAACGAAGAGCAAGGTGATAATAAGGGTCATGGTATCCCAGACGGTTCGGGTTCGAGGTGAAAGGCGGTTCACCAGGATATCCACGTGAAGGTGCCGTCCTTCCCTCTGGACACAGGCCATGGAAATGAAGCCGAACCAGAT
>VGOF01000028.1 GCA_016875975.1 Chloroflexota bacterium
AGGCTGGATAGGTCCCAGCCCCTGGGCTTCATGGGACGAAACCAACAACCAGGGCATCCAGGTGATGCGGCAGCAGTTTGAGAAGAACAAACGAGAAGACTTCGACAAGCAGAATGTCTACTGCGGCTCCTTCATAGGTGCTTTGTTGATGAAACACGCTTTTGAGAAGACGGTAGACAGGTATGGATGGGATGGCATCACCGGTGAGAACATGCTCAAAGTGCTGGAGGAGACCAAGGACTTTGACGCTATGGGTATGACCAAGATGAGCTTCTCCCCCGAGTTGCGACATGGTCTCTTTTGCAAGATCTATGAGATGAAGCAGGGCAAGATACTGCCCCTCACCGATTGGAGGCAAGCGACCCACCTCAAGTAATTTTTTGGCCATCGAGGAGAAACAGTGCTCAGGTTGGATAACATTGAAGTCAAATACAGCAATGTGATACTGGTGCTCAAGGGAGTATCGCTCAAGGTGGAGCCAGGGGGTGTTGTGGCACTCCTTGGTTCCAACGGCGCGGGCAAAACCACTACACTGAAAGCCATATCGGGTATCCTCCATACTGAGCTGGGCGAAATCACCGATGGCAGCATCCAGTTCAACGAATCGAGAATAGACACTCTCAGCCCGGAGGAAATCGTCAAGATGGGCATAGTTCAGGTGGCCGAAGGGCGACGCTTGTTCCAGCATCTCACTGTGGAGGAGAATCTAAGGGTTGGCGCCTACGTCAGGCATAATGGTAAGACCATCAGGGAGGATTTACAGACCGTGTATTCTTACTTTCCACGGCTAAGAGACCTGGAAGGCCGGGTCAGTGGCTTCCTCTCCGGTGGGGAACAGCAGATGCTGGTTATCGGCAGCGCTCTCATGGGACACCCCTCGCTGATGTGTCTGGATGAGCCTTCTCTGGGCCTGGCTCCGCACATGGTCAAGGAGATATTCGAGATCGTGAAGCGGATAAATACCGAGGAGAAGACGTCCATCCTGTTGGTAGAGCAGAATGCCCGTGCTGCGCTGGGCATAGCTGACTATGGCTACGTATTGGAGAGCGGCAGAGTAGTGCTCGATGGCCCAGCCGTCAAGCTGGAGCAAAACGAAGACATCAAAGAGTTTTACCTCGGCCTGAGCGAGGTGGGCAAACGAAAAAGCTATAGGGATGTGAAGCATTACCGCCGCCGCAAACGGTGGCTATCGTAGAGTGATACACGCCATTACAAGCACGAAGATTTGCAAAAGAAGCCTTGCTAGGCTAACATGTCTAATCGGACGAGAGTATGGTTCCTGAAATCACCCGGAACATCGGCGCTGCCGTAAGGAGCGCCCGGCAATCTTTGAACATCTCCATCAGAGAGCTGGCTCGCCGCTCAGGCCTGTCCGCCACCGCCATCTGGAAGATAGAACGCGGCCAGATGACCCCCAGCGTGGTGGTTATGGTACACATCGCGCATGGGCTGGGCATGAAGCTAACCGAGCTGCTTGACCCGGTACTGGAAGAGGAAAATGTGGTGCATACCACACGCGGTTCCAGGGTCAGCAGCGGCGCTAAAGACCTGCGCGACGTGGCAGAGATTGTATCCGGTGCCTCTCGCTCCTGGATAATCCAGGCCGCCGAACATACGCTGAAAAAAGGGGCTAAAAGCGGCAGACAGCCTATGGAGCACAGTGGAGAGGAAATGGTCTATTGCCTCGAGGGGCACGTGCAATATATCATCGACGGCAAGATTTATACTCTCAAACCAGGTGACTCGCTGCACTTCAAGGCGCAGCTACCACACACCTGGCAAAATGTCCATAACGGCAGCTCACGCATGCTTCTGGTGGTAGTCCCACCCCGCGGAGCTACTCGCCATGCCGAACCCCCCAACTAAGTACCGCCTAAACCGTCCCGAATATCTCTCTGCAGGCTTGTTCGTTCAGCACCTGACCTGTCAGGCTGGGGTCATGCGCTGCTAATAGAACTGCATACTTGCCCCACATCTCGGCTGTCTGCCAGCCACTGGTATCAACACCCGGCAAGAAAGTGCGCACTGCCTCGGTTACCGTGAGGTCAAGTCGCAGCGCATTCACCGCAATATTGTGTTTGCGCATCTCTTTTGCCAGGCCCAGCGTAAACCGCTCCAACCCCGCCTTGGTCACACCGTAGGCTATGCTGCCCTTTATCAGCACGTTGCCTGCTGCCGACGATATATTGATGATGCTGCCGCTCTGGCGTTCTATCATACCCGGCAGCACTGCCTTGGTACACAAAAATACTCCTCGCAGGTTAACCGCCATTATCAAATCCCATTTTTTGACGGTCAAGTCCATAAAGGATTCCGGTGTGGTGATACCAGCATTGTTGACCAGTATGTCCACCTTGCCATATTTATCAGTGACCGTAGATACCATCGCATCCACGTCGTCTTCGCGGGTGATATCCAGTCGGACTGGCATGGCTTCGCCGCCAAAGGCGCGTATTTCTTCAACTGTGGCGTGGATGGTTCCTGGCAGCTTGCTCTGTCGCTCTGCTTCAGTGCGGGCTGCCACCACCACTTCAGCGCCGGCGCGCGCCATCTCTAGGGCAATTGCCTTGCCTATGCCCCGGCTGCTCCCCGTCACTATGGCAACTTTGCCCGCTAGTTTTGCTCTTTGCTTTTCCATGTCCCCCATCAGATGCTCACGCTGGAGTCGCTGTTAAATTCCAGGTGCTGTCCCTATGCTCAGCCCTCCGCAGACTGAAAGGCATTGACCAGTAATGTATTCAGCTTCGTCAGACACTAGAAACAACACGGCATTGGCTATGTCGGCTGGCTGAGCGATACGCCCAAGGGGAATTCGCTTCTCCACTAGCTCCCTGTAGTGGTCGAGGAACCTCTTATTGCCAAGCGTCTCAACTGCGCCTGGCGATACAGCGTTCACATTGATTTTGAAAGGTGCGAACTCTAGCGCCAGGCTTCGGGTTAAGCTAATAATGCCGCCTTTTGAAGCATTGTAGTGAACCTGGTCTGGCATACCGCCGTATGCCGCCACTGAGGCAATGTTCACTATCTTGCCGTAGCTCTGCTTTTGCATGTGTGGAGCAACTGCCTGTACCATCAGGAAATAGCCCTTGAGATTTATGTTCAAAATCTTATCCCATGTCTCTTCGGTTATCTCAGTGACCTTTGACATGCGGTGGATGCCCGCATTATTAACCAGGATATCAATCCTCTTGAAGTGCGATATCGCCTCATCTACCACGGCTTGAACCTCTGGCTTCTTGGAAGTGTCAGCTTGCAGTGCTATGGCGTCAGTCCCTTTCTCCTTAAGGCTTTTTGCTACACCGTTTGCCATGTCCAGTTTCACATCCACGACCGCTATTCTGGCACCTTCCTCGGCTAGCCGAGTGGCAATGCCTTCACCGATACCCTGAGCTGCACCGGTTACTATGGCTACTTTATCCTTGACTCGCATCAGCATATCTCCTCTACGGCTTCTTGTATATGAAGCCGCCATAGCAATGGTCATCGCCTTTACACAGACATGCTTCATCCTTGAAACCGACAATTCCCTTATCAAGTTCTTTGTAAGCCGTGATGTAGCCCTCTATAATCGGGCGACAGTAGCTTTTCATCCCCGGTGGGCGGAGGCTATGGAAGGCACATGATTTGCGATAGATCATGACATTTTCGTCGTCGTATTCGGAGTAATTGTCGGAAGAAGTAACACCCCCGTAAGCATGGTTAAGGTCCTGGTAATGTGCCATCTGCTCGGCTGTCTGCCTGTCAGTTCCTAGAGCTTGGAGGCGGCGTTTCATCTGTGCTCTCCCCATATAATAGCCGATTGTCCTGGCTGCCTCCTCAGCCTCCTTTTCCCCCCACTTACGTTCAATATATCCTAGCAGAGCATAGATCCATGCCGTTCGTGCCCGAGTTAGAGTGAAGGCGATGTCATCTGTCGTCAACTCGTCTATTGGAATAAGATAGGATTCCAATTGCCTTATACGCTCCTCGCTAATTCTGCCAGGATAGAAACGGTTGGTTTTGGTGGATTGGTATTTCTCGCTTTTCATTGTAACCCCCTTTAGCTGGTTCACTATGCTTTATATTATATTAACGATTGTTTTACGTCAATATAGCCAGAGGCTTGTGGCACATAGGTGAGGCCAGCATTATCAACGCTGAGGCTGGGGCTGTGATATTTTGTTAGAAAATTGTATAATAATCGTTGACACAAAGGGGGTAATTAGAGATGGGAACTGAAAACAGGTGGGAAGGTCATCCACGGCTACAAACTGCTGGGCCGAGGAAAGCGCCGCAGGTGGTCAAGGTAGCTCCGGAGATGCTGGAGCGCAGGAAGTTCAGGGAAAACAAACCGTGGCAGATTCCTCCCAATCGGTTTTATTTCAATACTCAGGCTACTAAGGACCAGATAAGGCACTTCGTTGAAGGCATGGGCGATGATAACCCCCTTTTTACCAACGCCGAGTACGCTAAGAAGGCTAGATACGGCAAGGTTATCGCTCCAGGCTCCTATCTCTACACCATCATGTGGTCTAGCCTCTCAGGTGGTCTACCAGGGCTGCATGAATGGTACAGCGGCGGCGATTGGGAGTGGTACCTGCCAATTTATGAAGGCGACGAGTTCACTGCTGTCAACGTGGTGCGCGACCTGGTGATAAAGCAAGGCAGGAGCACTGGCGGCAATATCTACATCGATTACGGCGATGTCATTTACATCAACCAGCACGGCCAAATCGTAGGCAAAGAGCTGTATCATGGCGTCTGGGTAGAGAGAGAAGCATCTGGCTCAGCAGGCAAATATCTTTCTATACCCAGGCCTAAACTGGGTAAGGAGGACTGGATAAAGATACTCGATGCCTATGCCGATGAGGAGCGTAGAGGTGCCGTGCCAAGATACTGGGAGGATGTGCAGGTGGGGGATAAGGTGGGACCTATGATTAAAGGGCCGCTTACCGTCAGGGACGAAATCGCCTGGCTCATGGGAGCAGGCTCTCCGTTCTTGCGGGCACATAAGCTGGAATTTCAGTTCGAGATGAAGCATCCCAAGGCGCTGGAGTATGTGGATGAGCTAGGGGAGGCCGATGTACCAGAGCTGGTTCATATCTTCGACGAGTATGCCAAAGCCATCGGCATAGAGAAGGCTTATGATTATGGGTGCCAGAGGATGAGCTGGATGTGCAACCTGTTCACAAATTGGATGGGAGATGACGCCTTCTTGTGGAAAATGAGCGGCGACCTGCGTGTATTTAACCAGATGGGCGATATCACCACTTTCGAAGGCAAGGTGATCAAGAAATATATAGAGGGCGGTAAATGTTGTGTGGACATTGAGTCCTGGGCCAAGAACCAGAGAGATGAATGGTCGATGCCACCCCGAATGTCCACGGTGATTTTGCCTTCTATGGAGCATGGGCCGGTGGCCTATCCCCAACCCTCGCCCCAACTGGTGGAAGAAGTGAGGAAAGCCCGACCACTCGACGAAATGATTAAGGAAGGTCTTATCTAAAACTCTCTGGTGTAGTTGGTTACTAACTGGGGAATCGCTATGGCAGCAGATTGGCAAAAAGAGTATAAGCGTAAGTTCATCTCGGCGGAAGAAGCAGCCGGGATGGCGAAATCCGGCGATACCGTGGTATTCACCATGGGACGGGAAGCCTTTGCCATCGGCTTGGCCATAGCCGCGCGCAAAGATGAACTCAAAAATGTTACCATCATTGCCCCCCATCCTGCCTATGACTTTGGTTGGTATGATGAGGGCTGGCAGGACTCCTTCAAGGTCAAGGTGGCTATGCCCACAGCTACCTGCCAGGAGGCACTAGATGCTGGCAGATGCGACCTGATACCATTGCCCATTGCCAGCGGCCTGATCAAAGAACCAGACATTGTCCTTACTGAAGTGTCACCTCCTGATGACAACGGACTTTGCAGCTTCGGCCAATCGCTGTGGAATAAAAAGACGCAGATAAAGGAAGGCAAGATAAAAATCGCCGAGGTAAACAAGAAGCTTATCAGAACCTACGGTGACAATTTTATCCATTTCTCTGAGCTGGACTACTTTGTGGAGCATGTCTCCGCAGGTCAGGGCATGACTGTGGGCAGCTTGGCGGGAAGGGCCAAGCGAGAGCCGCCAGCTTATCTCAAGGACATCGCTGGCTATGTTTCTGAGCTTATCAGGGATGGCGATACCATTCAGATCGGTGTAGGCCGTACCACTGAGCCATTGGTCCTGCTGGGCATGCTTGATGATAAGCACGACATCGGATATCACTCCGAGGCCACTCCACCCGGCATTATCACGCTGGTGAAAAAAGGTATCATCAACGGCCGCCTCAAGACTATCAATACGGGCAAGGTCACGGTGACATCACTGGGCGGAGGCTCCAAGGAGGAAATGATGTGGGCCGCTAACAACCCTTTATTTGAACTTGTGGATGTGGACTACCTGGAGGATGTAAGCGTTATCGCTGCCAACGACAATATGGTGGCTATAAATAATGCACTGTTAATACAGCTTGATGGCACCGTCAGTGCCGAGTCTATCGGTCGGAGACTTATGGCAGCAGCCGGGGGACAGACGGCATTCGTCGTAGGTGCTCTCATGTCCAAAGGCGGAAGGTCAATTACGGTCCTCCCGTCCACCAGCCGGGGCTTTTCCCGTATCGTTCTCCTCTTTGAGCCGGGCACGGTAGTCACCATTCCCCGCAACCTTACTGATTATGTGGTCACCGAATACGGCATAGCTCATCTACGCCAGAAAACGCTGAGGGAGCGGGCACAGGAGCTTATAGCCATTGCCCATCCCGATTTCCGAGCTGGGCTTAAAAAACAAGCCTCCGAGCTATTCTAATCAACAGGCTTTCGGAACCTCGAATCCGTGATATGGCACCCTTCTCCCTTCCCCGTCTATGAGTTGTGCCCAAGAAATCTGGGCAGGGGGTTGTTGGTAGGTTGAAAGCCAATAAGGGCAAAGCTATAATTTGCAGGTTCCAAACAATCATGCTTTCAATCGAAGACATCCTGTACCAGGTTACCAGGCCTGCCCGCTACACCGGTGGGGAGTGGAACAGCATTGTCAAAGACTGGGATAAGACACCGATTCGCGTTGTCCTGGCTTTCCCTGATACTTATGAAGTGGGCATGTCCAACCTGGCTATGGGCAGATATTCGGTAGCTGCCAGGTGCGTGGGACAAGCTCAGGCTTGCCTCGACGCTGCTCTCAGCTATGCTCCCCAGAGAATAATATTCGGACAAAAAGAAAGCGAATTCCAGATGGTAAAGCAGATAGTAGCTGATATGGTCGTGTCTATAGAAACAGCGCGTTTGCTTGTTTACAGGCTGGGGCATCTATTGGACGCCAATGTTGGACGTGTAACCTCTATTGCCTCCATGACAAAACTTTACGCCAGCGAGGTTGCAACCAAGGCAGCACTGGATGCAATCTAGATTCATGGCGGTTACGGTTTCACTGAGGAATTTCCTGTAGGGCGCTATCTACTAGAGGCAAAGGTACTGGAAGTCGGCGAAGGGAATAACCGGTTACACCGAGAAATCATCGCCGATTGGGCATTTGGCGTCCGAGATTATTAAAGAGCACAGAACCTTACACGTACTGCTGGGCTTCAGCTCCACCAGTTGTGGTCACCACCTGCCCTCAGGTGGCACTGAATTCCTGTGCATCAAAGAATTCTCTCCCCTAGCGGGAGAGAGTTAGAGTGAGGGGGAGTTCACCCTCACCTTCTTCCTCTCCCTCGAGGGAGAGGAAATTAGTGGGTGTCCTCTCTCCCCTGGCCCTTCACAAGAAGAACCCAAAGGCGGCTAACCAGCACCAAACCCAACCTGCCAAGCACAACAAGATGACAGCCCGCTAATCAGCTAAACATTCCTCGGTTTTGTTGCACTTAAACTCATTTAGTGACATTGAAAAGAATGCCTAGCCACGACCACACATTGAAGACCGTTCAAATCTCACGATGAGACAACGATACCGAGCCGCTAACTATCGAACCTATGACGCCAGTCGTGAGAGCAAGGCTGGATACCTTTCCATCACCCCGCTAAATCTGTTCGATTTGAAAGTTGTCTTGCCGATGTAATTATCCTACAATTTAACTCGTTGGCGGACATATGAGGAACACGCTTCGCTTGTTGCTGTTAGTCATCGCCTTTGTGCTTATCGGGAACTTTGTCATACTCAGGCTTTACGGTGATACTCTGCAAAGCACACACCTGTTTATTGTCCGTGGCACGGTCTTCTATCCCATATCCTTCCTGAATCTTATTCTTGGCATTTTACTGATCACCTTTCTTGTTTGGGAATGGTTAACCCAGAGAAAAAGCCTTAAGTGACAAACCCCAGGGTACCCGGCAGGAAGTAACGCAATAGTAGAACGCCACCTCATTGCACGGTTTAGCGCGCTGTTCAGGTCTGCACCAATCCGGCAGTGACATAAGCACCTCCGACGCTTCCGTAAAGAATGAACACTCACGTTCTCTACATCTAGATGGTGAACTTGACAAAGGGGGGGGGTGAGGGTAGATTAGAGTTAAGATATTTGTAGCTAGTCTAGACTAGTAGAGGCGTTGGTCGGTTTGGGGGTGACATGATGAAATCAGATGGGGGGCACCGTAATCTCCGTTTTACGGAGGTTGCCGGTGCCTTTTTTGCATAGGAAGGAGGGCGAAAATGTCAAGAACAAGGGGGTTTCTGATTCTTATAATGGTAGCAATGCTGGTAATCACTACCTTGTTGCCTGCTTGTGCGCCGAAGGCGCCGCCTCAGCAGTTCAAGCTCCGCATGGGCATTATTAAGTCAGTAGACCTTCTGCCCTATTATGTACTATGCGAGCAGGGATTTGATAAGAAAAACGGCTTGCACATAGTTGAGCAACATTACCAGGGGGGGAGTGCAATAATAAAGGCTATCGCGGATGGCTCGGTGGATATCGCTTCTTCTGTTGGTACCATGCCCGTTCTTCTTGCCACGGAAAACGGAATTATGCCAGACAAAGCAGTAGCTGTAGCGGCTGCTTCATTTGCTGATGCCCACCATCCAACGACAGGAGTCCTTGTCGGGCCATCTGTGACGAACTGGAAAGACCTCGAGGGTAAACACATCGGCGTGAACTCCAAAACCAGCGTCACGGCGGCAGGCATCATCGGCCGTCTGCATCTGGAAGGAGTAACAGAATACACCTTGGTGGAGATATCCCTTGTGAACATGGGCCTGGCAGTTGCAGGAGGCAATATTGCCGCAGCCAGCATGACGGAGCCATATGTCACGCAGTCGCTATTGAGACAAGACGGCAGAATTCTAGATTGGGTCATTGGCGGCAAACCTTTTGATAATATGGAATTTACCATGATTGTATTTAGCACCGACATTTACAAGAATAATCCTGAGGCAGTCAAAGCCTACCTGCGGGCCCACTTAGAAGCCGTTAAGTGGATAGAGCAGAACCCGGAAAAGGCCCGGTCTATTCTAGCCAGACAGTTAGACCTCAGCCCTGAGGTAGCCCAAAAGATAAAGCTGCTGCGTTTCTCCCCGGATGGACGTAACGACCCGGTCCTCCTGGAATCCATGCAGCCCATGCTGATAAATGCCGGCCTGCTCAAAGCGCCCGTACCGGTAAGCCAGCTTTACGATGAGACGCTGCTCAATGAGGTCTTGAAGGAAAAACGATGACTCGGAGAAAGAGTACCTTCTGTCATTGCGAGGAGCCCCAATGCAATCGGGACGACTTGGCAACCTCCCATATGTCATTGCGAGGAACGGCTGTCCGAAAATTGACTGTCATCGCGAGGCACGAAGTGCCGTGGCGATCTCCCCTGGGGCAGATACTTGTGCATTGCGGAGATTGCTTCGCCCTTCAGCCGAAGGACTCGCAACGACGGGGGCCTGTCATTGCGAGGAGCCCCGATTATATCGGGACGACGTGGCAACCTCTCCCGTCCGTCCTCAACCAGAGAGATTGCTTCGCCCTTCAGCCGAAGGACTCGCAACGACGGGGGCCTGTCATTGCGAGGAGCCCCGATTATATCGGGACGACGTGGCAATCTCTCCCGTCCGTCCTCAACCAGAGAGATTGCTTCGCCCTTCAGCCGAAGGACTCGCAACGACGGGGGCCTGTCATTGCGAGGAGCCCCGATTATATCGGGACGACGTGGCAATCTCTAACCGCTTAGTCACATGAGTAAACAGTATTACGTGTACATAATGACCAACATAGACAACAAAGTGTTATACACAGGCATAACCAATGATTTGAGAAAAAGGGCTTACGAGCATAGGGAAAAACTAATTGACGGTTTCACCAAACGATACAACGTGATGAAGTTGCTGTACTACGAGGTATTTGACGATATTACGAGTGCCATCTCGAGAGAGAAGCAAATAAAAGCCGGGTCGAGGCAAAAGAAGATCGAATTGGTTAACAGAACCAATAAGGAATGGCGTGATCTGTATGGTGAACTATGAGAGACTGCCACGCCTTCGGCTCGCAGTGACAGAAGGGGCCTGTCGTTGCGAGGAGCCCCAATGCAATCGGGACGACGTGGCAACCTCCCATATGTCATTGCGAGGAACGGCTGTCCGAAAATTGACTGTCATCGCGAGGAACGTGCCCATCTGTCATTGCGAGGAACGGAGTGACGAAGCAATCCCTGCCAGGACGAGCACGGTTGCCATGCGGAGATTGCTTCGCTGCCTGCCACGCCTTCGGCTCGCAGCTTCGGCTCGCAATGACACGGGGGGCTCGCAATGACGCTAGCGGGGAAAATGACGCTAGCGGAGGAAAGATAGGAACATAAAATGCGTGGCATGAGTCTCAGAATAAAGTTGCCCCTGACGATTGTCGGGGCCATAATCCTTACCGGTGTGGTGACATGGCTAGCTGGCTATTTCGTAGGCCGTAATATATTGCGCGACCAGGCGATTGCGGCTAACGTCAACAATGTCCAGACATACGCCAGCGCCGTGAGCCATTATCTTCAGGGTGCTCGTTCACAACTGGAGATTGTAGCTGACATGCCTGAGATGTCACAGCCCCTCTCGGATACGCTTATCGACCCATCGCTCCACGGCGTCCCGGCTGATGCAGCCGCGACACAACGCGAATCCATCGCCAGTTTAATAAGCCATTCCCAGCGTATCCGCCATGTATCATTGCTCCGTGCCAATGGAGACATGTACCTGACGGAGCCCTATGAAGAACAGCTCAAGCTGTCACACAACAACCTCGCCTACAACGCCTGGTATAAGGAGCTGATGAGCACCGGTAAAACGGTTATCAGTGGCCTGGTCATCTGCCCCACCGACCAGTCGCCGACAGTGGTTATCGCCGTGCCCATACACGGGCCTGACGGACGAATTACAGGCATACTCGCTGGCCACCTGTCTCTGGAAGGACTTTCCCAGGTTGGCACAAGTGCATGGAAAGGTGAGACACCTTTATCGTGGGGCTACATCACCGACAGCCGCGGGCTGATTATCGCCCATGAAGCCAATCCTAAATATGTGCAGGAGCAGACTGACTTCAGCTCGATGCCGCCGGTAAGCCAGGCTTTAGCTGGCAAAGAGGGCACACTAGAGTACTATAACCCGATAGAAGGGGGTGAGAGGCTGGGAGCCTACATGCAGCTGCCCGATACCGGATGGGCGGTGGTCTATGTTATGCCCACCAAAATAGCCTTTGCGCCGGTTAACCAGATGTCACGAAACATCGCGTGGGCAATAGCAGTTCTGGTCGTCCTCATCGGCCTAGCCGGTGTCATGCTGGCGCGGCAGATTACGCTGCCCCTTGACCGGCTCACCAGGACGGCCGAGGCCTTCGGTGCTGGCGACCTCTCTCAACGCATCAGGGTAAAGACCGGCGACGAGATAGAGCAGCTGGCTACCGAGTTCAACCAGATGGCGGAATCACTGGCTGATAAAGAGGCGCAACTGCGCGAACATGCAGCACAGCTAGAGCAAAAAGTCGAGGAGCGGACCAGGGAACTACAGGAGAGCGAGAAGAAATATCGTGACCTTGTAGAGGAGTTACCCGATGTCGTCTTCTCTGTTGACCAGAATGGAGCGATGACCTATCTCAGCCCGGCTATAGAGTCTATGACCGGATACAGTGCCTCAGAGCTCATGGGGCGCACCTTCGCTGATTTTCTGCACCCCGATGACCTGACGCCTGCCCTTGAGAACTTTATGCGCACGCTTTCTGGTGAGACTGTGG